>JAOTUT010000021.1 GCA_029863735.1 Ignavibacteria bacterium | reverse complement strand
TCAGGTTGAAAAAAAAGAATCTAAAATAAATTTTTAATCAGCCACCTGTGCAGTGGCAGCATATCTTTGAATATTTTGAAAATTACGTTAACAGCCTTTCCGCCATCAATTTTTTTAAAATCGTTGCCTTCATACCATGCATAAATTCCCTCGTATAACAAATAACCCGGGTAAAGTGTATTAGGATCATAACCCTTTGGAGTTTTCTTAAATTTTTTCCCACCGATAGAATAACCCTTCTTTTCCAAAGACCTTATGATTTGATGGAGCTCTTTAGCTGAAGATGGATTTGAAACAACATCCCGATACTTTTTCAACAAGTGGGGAGGGAACATATACATTCCAAGACCTACACCAAAAAGTTTGGGTTCAAGATGAAAATAAAATCCGCTGGCTTCCATTTTTTTCACTTTGCCGTTCCAGAAATATAACCCCGCATTTGTTTTGTAAGGAGTTTTATCTTTGCTGAAACGCACATCTCTGTGTAAACGGAAAATTGATTTATCAATTTTTGGAATAGCCACAATTTCTGGATCAAGATCTTGTAGCTTATCACCCATCTCAACAATAAATTGAACACAGGGTTCCAGAAAATCAGAATTGTATAAATCACGGTTTGTTTCAAACCACTCGCGATTATTGTTCTTTGAAAGTTTGTTAAGAAAAGCTCTGGTTTTTTTAGGGAAATCTTTTAGTGCTGTGTTCATATTGGTGGCTTTCTGTTTTTATTTTAGATAAATCATTTTTTTTGTCTGGAAAAAGATATCAGACTTTAATTGATAAAAATATATTCCTGATGCAAGTTGCCCGATACCAAATGCTGGTGAAAACTCAACCTCATATTTTCCGGCAGGTCGGTATTCATCAAGAAGAGTGGCCAATTCATTTCCAAGAATATCAAATATCTTTAGAGTTTGCCAACCACCAACTGGAGTCTGCCAGCTAATTTTTGTACTTGGATTAAATGGATTAGGATAATTCTGACCTAAGATAAATTCATCCTGCAAAAGAATTTCTTCTTTTACTCCTACCAGAGCTGGATCAAGCTTTAAAATCACTCCATTTTCTCCGACTGCGTAACCAGTTCTCGCATCAAGAAACTGAAGATCATAAACAACAGTGCTATCGGGAGTATCAAATTCACTCCACGTTTCGCCTCTGTTTGTTGTTAGCAAAAATTTATATCCTGAAGCAGACCAGCCTTCGTTATAAGTTCGGTAGTCAATTGCAAATGAAAGACCGAAAAATGGGAGGTCTTCATTACTCCATGTTTCACCGGAATTTGATGTTGTAATTTTTGCAATTGGGTATAAACCCTCAGGATCACCGGACAAAGTGATAGCATTTAAGGAATCGAAAATAAAAACGTCAAAGATTTCATCAGCACTAACACCCTGAGCACTCCAGTTTAAACCTGATTCAGTTGTGCGCCAAACAACTCCGGCAACATCAATACGTCCTCCGCAGGCATAACCAAACTGACGGTTGAGAAAATTAAATTTAAAAACCGGAAAACCCGAAATCATGTTTGAATCGATTACAGCACTTGTCCAAGTATTACCCCCGTCAGAAGTGTAGCCAATGTATGATCCGCCAACAAATCCGTTTAATGAATCAAAGAAAAAAATCGTTCTGATATATTTGGAAGAGTCAGGAAAATTTTCTGCAGACCAGTCATCGCCGCCGTTTGTTGTTTTCAAGATCACCGAATTGAAGGGAAATTCATCTTTAAGGGTTAATGCCCAGCCAATGTTCTTATCAACAAAAAAGATATCCATTATAAAAGTTTGAACACTGCTATTCTGAACGTCCCAGCCAATCCCGCCATCAGTCGTACGAATTATGGTTCCGGCTTCACCCGCTGCCCATCCAGTAAGACTGTCAACGAAGGTTAATTTTCTTAAAGTTACATTTACGGGAGATTGCAGGATCTTCCAAGGCTGTGTTTGTGCATAGGATGATAACGTTGCATTCAAGAGGATTAAGAAAAATAAAATACCGCAGAAAGTTTTTATCATATTGAAGAAAATATTCAAGCTTTAATTTATTATAACAAAACTTAGGCAGAATATCTGAAATATGATATATTATTCTAAATGCAGCAAAAACAGCAAATGATTAGTTCAGCACGACATTTATTGTATTGTCAGCATTTCCCTGAATGTAAGCTTTGTAAAAAATTTCGCACATTCGCTGCACTCTTTTGCTTTCATCAAACTTGATTGCCTGCTTGATGGCATAGATGCCGCGCGAGTCTCCAATTTTGTAGAGTGACAGTGCCGCAAGAATTCTAAGCTCTTCTGAAGGACAATCGCGAAGCATTTTCAACAAAGTGATAACACTCCTTTGGCAACAAAGTTCGCCGATTATATAAGTACAGCCAGCTTGTGACCCAAGATTATCAGAATTCAGTCCATTCAGTAATGTCTTAAAACATGCCTCCATTTCAGAAGAGTTCTGGTCTGCTGTTTCCTGTGGAAGAATCTGGAATGAGAATATCAGGATTAAGGAAACCGCGAAAAGTATAATTGAGCTTTTCATGGTATACTCCTTCTATTGAGTTTTATTTCAAAGGAAAGACATACTTAAAGATGTGTGATGTAAATCAAATTATTACAGAAGGCGGAGAATGACTTTGAGGACTCCTTTTTTAGGGTTGGATTATTGAAGAGAGGAATTCGTTAAATAATTAAATAGAAAAAGCTGGTCGATTATTCACAAACCAGCTTTACTATAATAAACACTCCCGGATAAATTTCAAGTTAAGAACTCTATTTAAAGATATTAATACTACCGTATAAAATCATTCAGGTCAAGTTTATCAGAGACTGAAAGTGATCCATCGCTCGATTTAAATGTGAAAGACAGATTATCGGTTTTTTCTTTAAGGTATCTTTTCATTTTTCTGAATAGCCCGCCGGGAAATATTTTATATGTATCAAACAATGCTGTCTTTATTCCATTGAGCGTTGGGAGTCTTTTTACAAATGATATCCATTCGCTATCTGATTTTGAAAACATTGAACCATTTCTCCAGCCGCTGAGCAATAAGTAATCAGCGCCTTCGAGATTCTTAGGTTCAAAATTATTTATAGGAATAAGCTCAGCCGCAAGACCACGGTTAAGAAGAAATTCAGCAATTTCTTCACCAAACTTTCTGGTCGTGTTGTTTTTATTCTGAACTACTATCAACGCCTTTTTCATATTAAAAACTCCTTTATAATTGCTGAAAGAAATCTAAACAGGAAAGCCACCGAATTCTATCAATATGTTATATACGGATTATTTCAATGATGTGACCCTGATTTAAGAGGTTAGTTGTAAATCGTCGAATGATATTTATTCAGGAAGGGTTCTTAACTAATTATATCCTATTTATTATTCACTTACTGAACAATGTAATAGACATTAAACATTAATGTGTCTCACAGCTTCGCACTTAATTTCTTTAATCATTCTCTAAGACCGTTCATCAGTCAATAGGCAGATGGCATTCCGATTGTCTTCTTCGTATTTGTAAATCATAATTAATAACATTATACAAAAGGAGATAATAATGAAAACATTATTAATAGCTCTGTTAATAGGGGGTGTGATGCTTTCTTCCAGTTTTGGGCAGGAGCGTACTGATGAGAAAAAATGGACGGTTGATCCGGGAACCGGCGACACACTATTTACAACATCAGTCATCGTCTCACAATCAGAAGACATAACACCACGCAGCAGTATGATAGTAATCAACCCGCTAAAGTTTTTATTGTTCTACAATATTTCTTACTTTCAAAAACTTAACGACGGAACTGCAATTGGAGTTGGTCTTCAAATGCCAACAATATCTGGTGTAAACGGATTTGGTGTAAATGCAGAAGCAAGGTTCTACCCAAAAGGAAATAATTTACGGGGATTTTATTTTGCTCCAAATTTTTCATACAACAGTCTTACAAACGATGAAGATAACGAAAATGTCTCAATCACTTCAGCAGGAGGATTGGTTGGCTGGCAATGGTTTCCCGGGGAACAGTTTGCCATGGGACTTGGTATTGGTGTTGATTATTACTTTTTCTCAGGTGATGTCGATGACTTCGAAGATTTAAATGGATTTGCACCTGCGTTAAGGTTTGATATCGGATTTGCCTGGTAGTGAGCGCAAGAAAAACAGAAAATGCATAATGGGCTGTATTTACATAAATTATCAATTGATAAAATTGCTAAAAAAATACAGCCTAATTCCCGATTTTAGATAAGCGTTATTCAGAATAAAAATAATTGTCTTACGAACTAGGATTAACTTCACCCCAATCGTTTAATAATGAAAAACATAATTCCTTACTAAAGAGCGTTGCAATTACTAGCAGACCTTACTTTTTCTTCTTCGAGCTTTTTGCTTTCTTGTTAAATTCCAATGAAAGGTTAATCCAGTATTCAAGTTTCTTTATTGATTTTGTTCCCTCGGGTCCGACGAAAACAAACCCCTTCATTTGTCTTCCGGTAAAATCCCCAACTCAGTTTTCAGGTGTTTAACTGACACAGAGAATTTTTTTAATTTGAACACAACGCTATTAAACAGCTCCCGGTAATGCTATTAATTTTAAAGCAGATTTAGTAACGACAATCCAGGTGTCGGAGAAAAGAAAAAAATGGCGTAATAAAAATAGCAGAAAAATTTTTTTTGATAGTAATCCCACAATTTCATTGAATACATATCTTAGCATTTTATCCGCTTGATGGCAGGGTTGTTGCTCATCAGTAAGCAATTCCACTCTTCATTGTTATAATAATTATAGCTTTCGGGTCAAACAGCGTTATGGAGTTAAAAAGCTATTTATACTTACGAGGCTACGCTGTAAGAAAAATAATAGAAGAGTTTTGAAATTAAATGAAATATAAACGTCGCATAATCATTATTAGAAACCGACTTTTTTATTAAACAACTATTATCAATCAATCCAATGGAGGTTAGTTATGGTATACATGTTTAAAGGAAAACTCTGCGGCTACATTTGCAGAGAGTGTACAGAGCCACTTTCCAATCTGAAAATAAGGCTTTACAGAACCCGCAAAGAGCAGAACGTTACCGCTCTAGCAGTTGCCAATCCCAAAGACACACTAAACATCATTCCCGATGGTGAAATAAAAGAAAAAGAATCCAGCTTGATTGCTGAAGCGGTTATAGATGAACTTGGGAACTTTCAATTTGAACTTGGGAAGAAGCAAAAGTATAACGGCGAAGCATTTGAAATTGATATTTATTGTGAGTCAGTTCCCCATCTCAAAGCACCATTAGAAAATTCTAGGCCGGTTCAGTTTACTATTACAGTACTGCAACCGCAGTGGAAAAAAGTAGAAGAGAATTATATCGGGGTCTGGGAGTATTGTATCCCGTGGAGATTCTGGTGTGCCTTACGCGCAAGGTTCGGAGCGTGGGTAATTTGCGGAAGAGTGACTGTTTGCAAGCAACAGGTCCCGGTTGCAGGATTAAAGGTTCGTGCCTTTGATGTTGACTGGTTGCAGGATGATGATCTCGGCTCTGCAATTACAGATTCAAGTGGAAAATTCAGGATTGATTACACTTTCAGTGATTTTAACAAAACTCCGTTTTCCCCGTTTATCAATTTCGAATTAGTCGGTGGTCCGGATATTTATTTCAGAATTGAAGATGCAGGTGGAACCGTTTTGCTTGACGAGCCGCGCTCAAGAGGAAGGCAAACGGATAGAGAAAACGCTGGTCCATGTTTCTGTGTTGATCTCTGTGTAGATGTTCAAGTTCAGCCCCCATTTAAAAATCCATGGTTTACTCATGTCGGTGACTTTCATATTATTACTGATATTAATTCCATTTCAGGACAAACAAATGCTGCTGTATTCGGACATGGCGGACCTAATTATGCATTTTTCGGCGGAATGAAATTAAAAGGGTTTTGTCCGAAAACTTCTCCTTCAGGTCCTGCGCTGCCTATGCGGTACAGGTTCCAGTACGCACTGTTATCAAGCCCTTCAATGCTTACTCCAATTACCGGTGATAAAGTTCTTCCGGTTTTAGTTGGAAGCAGGTTGATACAATGGAAATTATTTGACGATAATTTAGTCTGGACCTTCCAGTCAATTTATGTTCAGGGTTCAGGTGCAACACCCGATCCTACTCCTACACCCGGTGGTCCCGGCCCCTGGGGTTCTGTACCAGCACATGTAATTGTTCCCGATGCAGACGGATGGATTAATGTTGATCAAAACGGACTTGACGATGGATTCTACGGACCGCTTATAAGATTTAATTCTGGTAAAGCAATCCCTGGTGGACTTGCACCAGGAAATGGTGCGGGTAATGCAGTTAGTGATCCTAAGAACGGAACGCCGATCAGAATATTATTTGAAGCAGGTCCCGTCGGTGGTGCAGTAACTTACAGTAATGAATTAACAAATGTTCTGGTAAACAACTGGATTGAGGTAAGGCTTGTTGATCTCCAGCAGTTTACAAGCGGAGGTTCCTGTTCAGATCTCGGTACAGACTTAAACATTCTTTACACTGCTGATCATCAACAACTTGCTTCGTGGGATATAGACATAACAAGTTCAGCTACTATTCCACCAATTGCACCGCCGCTCCCATCGGGCTCAACCCCACGCGGTAGTTTTGGTAACAGGTATATTGATATAAGCTCATGGCAAAGCTGTTCATACCTTGTTACATTAACTTCAAGAAGAGCACTCACCAATGGTGAGAATGATGACGATGCAGATACATCGCATGTTACTTTTTGTAAAGCATAATAAATAATTTATGGGCTGAAAATTACTTCAGCCTCTTTTTAAATAACCTAACGGAGGCAAACATGAGAAAACTTTATTTTGCCGGAGGATTATTACTCCTGGCTATTTTTCTTGCTGGCTGCTGTAAGCCAGAGATAGCGGGAACCGTTCCCAACACTTTGCGCCCGCAGCAGACAAACAACTGGTGCTGGGCTGCTACAACTCAAATGCTTGCGCAGCATGTCGGTATCTCTGTAACGCAGTGTGATCTTGCAAATCACCGTTTTGGAAGAACCGATTGCTGCAACAATCAGAATGCGGGTTCCGATTGTCCTAAAACAGATGCTTGTAATATGCCCGGGTGGCTGGAGCTGGATTTTGCGGGAGTAACATTCGAAGAAAGTTCTTCAGCGCGCACCTGGTCACAAATCCGTTCACAAATCTACTGTGCCAAGAAACCAATGGGCTATGCTTACGGAACACCCGGTGTAGTCGGACATGTTGTTGTAATAAAAGGATATATTACGGTTGCTGGAACAAATTACATTATTCTGAACGATCCATGGTCGCCTTGTGTAGGCTCTGAAAGACTTATTACTTACGATGAATATGCTGACCCTGCAGGAACATCTACACACTGGGACACCTGGTATAACATTGCCAAGAAATAAAAAAGGATAGAATTATGAAATCATTTTTGAAATCAGCATTTCTTCTGCTTTCCATAATTTTTATATTTTACTCCTGCCAAAACCAGGAGGGAGAGGGAGAAGAAGAAATGAACGAACAAAAAATCTATAAAACGCCTGAAGAAGCTGCAGTAAATGCAAAAAGCGATCTAATTCAGGTTCTGGAGACAAAGAAAGAAATTGACCTCGGTATTGATGTTGCCGAATTACGAAAAGCGGAACTGATCAGACCAGCAAAATATCAAGAAGTTGATTTTGAAAAATTACTCACAACTGAAACGATCCAAAGACTTTCAGATATTTCATTTTCACCTAAGAGTATGATCGCACCTTATGTTCTGGAGAACAATGTAGTAGGTGTTGCAGAAGTGAAAGAAGTAAACGATGGCTGGAAGGTAGCCGGTCTTGGTAATAAACCAATAACAGATGATCTTAACACAACCAGGGCTACTCTTAACAGTAATTCGGAAGTTACTATTTACGAAGTGCCAAACCTGCAGCTTTTTATTTATGGTGTAAAGAAAGAAGCTTCTGAAACATACTATCTTAACTTCGGTGAATTTACACTTAAAGACAGTACTGCTCTCAAGACTTTTTATCCGGCGATACGTGAAAGCGCTATGCGGTTTCAGAAAAAGTTTGGAGAACAGCTGAAGAAAGAAAAACTGGTTAAATAATCTTTTGCTCAGTAACAAAGCATGACTGTTTGCTGCGACAAACACATTCCTCCCTAAACAGATAAATTCCCACCGCTATCCTCTTTGTAGGATGGCGGGGGGCTTATTGTATAAAATTTTTGCCTTATGCGATGTCACTCCAACTTAAATGTCATCCTGGTTAAGTTCATTTGCTGCTCACTTTTGGGTTCCTTATACAAATGTGTATCTCGCCCTACTTCCCTTTATAATGATCCTCTTCGGCAAGGAGGTTTCTGTTTTCCAGATTGCTGGGGCAGCTGTTGTTACTGCGGGATTAATAATTGGTGTGATGGATTACAGTCGCAATAAAGTGGTAGAAATAAAAAAGCGATATTAAGATTGACTAATCCGTAACAGAAATAAAGGTTGTTCACTTTTCAAGGGAGCGGTGAGCTTTAGCCGATGCTACTTTTTCTTCTTAGATCTCTTTGCTTTCTTGTTGAAATCTAAAGCTAGATTAATCCAATACTCGAGATCCCTTTTTGATTTTGTTCCTTCCGGATCGACGAAAACAAATCCCTTCATTGGTCTTCCGGTAAAATCCATTTCTCGGCAGCCTTTTCTTTCAAGTGCTTTTTCATAAACAGCGGGATCGATGCGTGCCATTAAATCATCATTAAGAATGCCGACACACATTTTATTATTAACCATAAAAGTAAGTCCACCCATCATCTTCTTTTCCTTAATGCTCTTTTTAGTGAAAAGAAGTTCTCTCGTTCTATTTGCAAGATGTTCGTCGTATGCCATAAATAATAAAGTAAATTTTGTGATTACTTAATCAAGACCTGTCCGCTGAAAATTTATCGAAGGAGGATCATTTTTTTCGTTTCTATGAAGTTATCTGCACTAAGCTGATAAAAATAAACTCCACTGCTTAATCCTGAAGCATCAAAATTTATTGAATTGTTACCTGCTGGCTTTTCCTCATTAACAAGTGTTGCAATCTCATTTCCCAGAATATCGTATAATTTTATTTTAACATAATATTTGTATGGTACAGAGTAATTAATTCTTGTTGATGGATTAAATGGATTCGGATAATTCTGAGAAAGTGAAAACTGCTCTGGTACCGAAGACGAATTATTTTTGCCAGCGACATTAAGAACAAGAATATTTGCTTCAACCCAGGTTGGATCGCTTGCATCAGGATTTGCTGAAGCGCCTAGCGTTGCAGTGTTTGAAAAAAAGGACAAGTCTTCTGCGGTCTGTCCGACTCCCTCATCCATTCTCCAGTAACCAACAAGTCCGCTATCCTGTGTTGAGTAATATTCTGGCGTTAAAATCGTATTCATTGTGCTTTGAATCTGTGATTGTGTTCGGGCACCATTCCAGATTCTCACCTCATCAATTTTTCCGTTAAATACACGTCCCGGGAAACCGGGAGATTCACCTACTAATAGATTGCTGTTCACGGCATTTCCGATTGTCAATCCGGAAATATTTAATTGAACTTTCAATTCACCATCAATATAAATTTTCATTGAAGTTCCATCATAAGTTGTGGCAACGTGCTGCCAGCTGTTTAGCTGAATTGAATTAGCCGGAGAATTAATTTCATGCCAGCTTCCATTTCCAATGTTAAAATTGATTATCCCATTGCCGCCGCACCGAATCATATACCCCGAACTATTTGAACCCTGATCTTTGACTATTACACTTCCGGCAAAAGGCTGACTCTTGAACTCATTTACATTTATCCATGCTTCAAGAGTAATTTTGTTCCCTGTAATTTGTAACGAGTTACCGTTCCCGCAATTAAGCAGATCATCAGTTCCGTCAAATTGAAGTGCGTAACCACCTGTGTCTGCGATTGAGGTTCCGGTTGTAAAGCCCCACACTTCTCCTACTGTTGTGTAGTATTGATTTTTACAATCGATACGCCAGTAATAAGTTGTGTTTGAACTTAGCAAACCAGTTTGAAAAGTGTTTGATGTTACATTGGCTGCAAATGGTGGGGGATTTGTCGTTCCAAGGTAAACATCATTTGAAGTTGTTCCATTTCCTGGAGTCCATCCGAGCGTAGGATTTCGGACTAATATCGTATCACCATTTTCCGGAGAAGGATTTGTAGCTATTCCGGGAGGAGAGAACCACTCGAAAGAAGTTTCAGCAAATGAAGATTCGCCAAATTCATTTCCAAGAGTCTGCACTAAAATTGAAACTGTGCTGTCTCCCGGTTCGTATTTAACAAAAGGAACGAAATAAGCATTGTTTGCAGTTCCACCGAGATAGGTTAGAGAATTGTCCTGGTTTCTTCTGAAGACGTTGTAATAATATACTTCGCTAGTTGAATGATCCCACCTCAATCTTAATGTAACAAATCCCGGCTCATCAACTTTGTTTTCTACAAAAAGATTTGTGGGTGGGTTTGGAATATCTATTGTTCCATTGTAAATGCTCAGTCTTCCGACTTTCATTTCGTAACCGTTCCCGAAGCCGCCGGTAAAGAAGAGAGCAACCACTGAAATCTTTTGTCCGTTGTAAGCACTAATAGCTAATGTTTTCAAATTCCAATCTGAGGTGGTTGCATTCCCAACATCGAAATAAATAAAAGTGGATGGATCATTTTCAAATGCTAATCCTACTTTCATATTTGTTGGACCAACACTTCCGGTTTTAAATGCTATATCAATTTTTGTGTCGGAAGAGACAAGACAATTTGCCTTGTATAATTTTATGAGATTATCGCTTGTCAAGTCACCGGAAATTTTAAGACTGTTTCCGCCGTAGTATGCATCTGTAAAATCAAATTCTGTAGTTAACTTTGTTCCGCTGCGCTGGACTATCCATCGCCAGGTAGGTAGAACATCCTGCAGCGAAAGATTATTCCATCCGGTTGTTGATAATTCAGGATAAGACAATTGCTCTCCATTAATGTAGAAATCATAGCCCTGTCCTGTACAAAAATTTGTAACGAAAGGAACTTCAGTAACGGTAGTAAAAGCAGGAATATAATTCGCAAATCCTTTCCAGCTGTTGGAAGTTGTTGTATTGCTCGGATCGTTATTCCAGCCCACCCAGAATATGCTTGAACGGTTGTAATAATTTGCAAGATCGGAAGATGAATTGTAACACCAGTCTGGTCTGTAAATTCCTAGCGAAGTAACATGCGGAAGACCATTCGGAAATGGTGCAGACCAATTAACACTGGTATTATATCCGTTTGCTTCAACATCAATTCCTGCAAATAATTCGTACTCGTTTCTGTTTAAACTTTGGGCAAGCGTTCTTGAATTATTTAATCCTGCTGAACTCCACCAGAAGTTTAAAAACATTGTTTCTGAAACAAGAGTATCGCCCCATTGAAAATACCAGTCGTTCTGAGAGTTTAACTGGTTCTGCCATGAAATAGCTCCGCTCTCCGTCATAGAATCATACCACTCAATTTCAAGATTAGAATTTTCCTGGAAGTAAATCATAAAGTCTCTCATATTTACTGCAGTCTGAGAATTTCCGCCGACAGTTTCCTGGTTTAAGAACCAACCATCGAAACCATAATATTCTGCGACTTCAATTAATTTATCGGCAACCGGGAAAGTGTTTCCGCTCTTCTGAAGAAAGTCATTTACCCATTGGAACTGTCCACCGTAAACAATTGGTGGAAAGAATACATTTCCCAGGATCTTAACACCGTTTCTATGTGCAGCATCTACTAAAGTTGGGTTCGGTGCAAGAATTAATCCTTCGCCGGCAGAACCTCCCCAAAAGACAAGCTGATCTACATACTGCCAGAAACTGAATGTATAATAATTAATATTTAATGTACCCTGAGATGGATTGTCGCTCGTTGGTGCAAATGCTGATAACGGATTTACTCTTGCTTCATTTACTCTTGCATTAGGGTTTACAACTGTAATGCTGTCAACATATTTATTTATTAACAGAACTCCCGAACGATTGTAAGGAGCATCGGGATCTGTAGAAGGGGACCAGCTTAAAATTTCCAGCGGGAACCAGTAAGAAGCAAACGGCTGGTCGGATGAATAAAAATTTGTTTGGTTATTTGCAGAAGTAAATGGAGCATTAATCTGTGCTTTAATGGGAGACGAAAATATCCCAGATATTAATGCAGCGGCTATAATTAGAAACTGAATACTTTTAAAAACTGTCATATTATCTCACTCAATAAATTAATTACTTGAGAAAATAATAATATTTAATATAACGTCTATAAGCGCGCT
>JAOTUT010000354.1 GCA_029863735.1 Ignavibacteria bacterium | reverse complement strand
TTAGCCGCTCTCGAACTATTATCGATTCTTTATATTTTGGAAAAACACAAATGGTTGTGCCGACACGATTAAATGCTGGTGTACATATTACTTTCAATAATGTCTATAATTTTGCACTGGACTATTTTTACCAAGCGTGGACAGATTTTAGGTTAAGTGGAGTAAATCAACTTAATTTAAACGATGTTAACAAGTTTAGTTTAGGATTTGAATACAGACCGGCACGCGTTTTATCGATGAATTTTTTGGAACAAATAATGTTGCGTGCTGGTGTAAGTTATGAAATGTCGCAATATGAATTTAATGGCTATGAATTACATCAAATTTCGGTTTCTGGCGGTTTTTCTTTACCAATCAGTCCGGAAAATACATTTGATGTTGGTTTAGAATATGCCGTAAGAGGATCAAAAGAAAATGATCTTTTACAAGAAAACTTTTTTAGAATTGACCTGGGTATCAGTTTCGGTGATATCTGGTTTACTCGTTATGAAAAATAAATATTATAAAGGATCGAACAGTGAAAACTAAAAGCAAAATTTATGGAATAATTTTCTCCGTAATACTCTTAACTTCCTTTGCAATTGCAGGCGTAAATAATAAAATACCTGAAAGATCAGATTGTGATTCATTAGAAACATTGAAGCTTTATAGTCTGTTTTCAGAATATCACAAGAACAAAGATTACCAGAGCGCACTTCCTTATGGCTGGCAGGTATTGGAATGTGATAAAATAAAATTTGCAAAATGGATTTATTACAAAATGGAAGACTGTTTGTGGTATCTTCACGATTCTTCCGATGTTGGTCTTGAAGAAGTTCAAGCGATTGAGGACTCTATATCAAATTTCTATAATATGGCAATTTATTATTATCCTGATGCTATGGCTTATTTCCAGGTAAGAAAAGCTTTTGTTTCAGAAACCTGGTTAAACCTGGACGCAACTACTTGTATTGCCCAGTACCAGAAAGCTGCGGATTATAATCCTGAGATGGATACATATTACTACAACAAGTTTGGGCAGATTTATATTGCCAATATGAGTGATGAAAATGATTATAAATTTAAAGCAATAGATATTTACACAAAGCTTGCTGTTAGAGAACCTGATAATCCCGAATGGCCATATATCTTATCTACTCTCGTAGATGATGTTGGACAACTGTTGGATATCCGTAAGAAAAATTGGGAACTTGATAAAGATAACCTTGAAAAAGCCTGGACTTACGCATCTGAGTGCTTGAGGGCTCAGGACTGTGAGAGAGCTATTGAACCACTGGAATTCCTAACACAAAAAGATCCAGAAACATTGAATTATTGGAATCAACTAGCAACTTGCTACAACAAAGTTGGACGATACAATGATGCAGAAAATGCATACCAAAAACTTTTGGAGTTAGAACCAGATAACAAGGACTTTTATTTCAACCTTGGTTTAATTTATAAAGAGCAGGGAAAATTGAGCAAGGCACGTCAGTATTTTGAAACGGCTAACAGTAAAGCAGGTGGCTGGGGGAATGCAATATTTTCAATCGGTTTACTTTATGAGCAGTCTGCGAGAGGTTGTACTTTCGATTTCAATACAAAACTAGTTTATCTGTTGGCTCAAGATACTTACAGAAGAGCAGTTAGTATTGACGCATCTCTTTCTCAAGCTCGTGACAGAATCAGTGCTCTTTCCAGTTCAGTCCCTACACAGGAAGATTGGTTCTTTCACAAGAAAAAATCCGGTGATGTCATTCCAATAACTGGTGATTGTTTTACCTGGATTGGAAAGAGTGTAACTGTACCTTAAGAATTAAAATAATGATGCAAAAAGAAGGTTCTCTGTTTAAAAGTCCGGCAACTGCCGGATTTTTTGTTAAATTTGCTTATCAAAAATAAAAGTTAATTGTTATATGTATTCTCATTTACAAACTGATTCAGAAGTATTTAAAATCTTAAAAAAGGAAATTGAAAGGCAACAAAATAAGCTTGAGCTGATTGCCTCAGAAAATTTTGTAAGCTCCGCTGTTTTAGAAGCTGCTGGTTCGCCACTCACAAACAAATATGCAGAAGGTTACCCAGGTAAAAGGTATTACGGTGGCTGTGAATTCGTTGATATGGCGGAGAATCTTGCACGTGAAAGATTAAAGAAAATATACAACGCAGAATATGTAAACGTTCAACCTCACAGTGGTTCTCAGGCAAATATGGCAGTGCTAATGACTCTTTTGCAACCTGGTGACAAGTTTTTAGGATTAAGTCTTGCACACGGCGGACACCTCACTCACGGTTCACCCGTAAACTTTTCTGGAAAACTTTATCAGGCAGTTGGTTATGAATTAAATAAAAATACAAGGTTACTAGATTACAATATTATTGAAGACCTCGCACGGAAAGAAAGACCAAAATTAATTATCGCTGGCGGTAGTGCATATTCACGCGAGTGGGACTATAAAAAATTCAGGGAAATTGCTGATGCAGTTGGTGCTTTTCTAATGTGCGATATGGCTCATCCTGCCGGATTGATTGCTAAAGGATTACTTAATAATCCACTTCCGTATTGTGATGTTGTTACTTCAACAACTCACAAAACACTTCGTGGTCCGAGAGGTGGAATTATTTTAATGGGAAAAGACAAAGAAAATTCTTTTGGGTTAAAAACTCCGAAAGGAGACAGATTAAAATTGATGTCAGAACTTTATGATAGTGCAGTAATGCCAGGAATTCAGGGAGGACCTTTGATGCACATAATAATGGCTAAAGCAGTTGCATTTGAGGAAGTTCTGAGCGACCGTTTCAAAGTTTATGCTCAGCAGGTA
>JAOTUT010000020.1 GCA_029863735.1 Ignavibacteria bacterium | reverse complement strand
AATTTTCCTCCTTAAAAATTATTTATGCAACCGGGACTATGGGAAAGTGCATTAAGCTAAAAATTAGTTTTCTAACCACCAAACAATAATTGATAATTAAAGGGGTTAATTTTGGACTAAATAAAATAACCTTACTTCCATACATTTTGCGGAAAGATATTCAACAACGAACAATTCAAAAAAGTTCTTAAATAATCATAAGGAGAAACATATAATGCTAAAAGGTACTTCATATGATGGTGCAAACTCAGACGAAGCCACAGTTATCAGTAAGGGAGTTAAAATCGAGGGAAAGCTGAGCTGCAGCGGCAGCATCCGGTTGGATGGGGAAGTAAAGGGAGATATTTCATCACAGAGCACAGTCATTATAGGAGAAAATGGAAGTGTGAACGGACAAATTAACGCCGAGAATATAACCATTGGCGGAAAAGTAACAGGCACTGTAAGAGCAAAAGAAAAGTTGACTCTTGATGCCAAAGGAAATCTTCAGGGAGATGTTTTTTCTAAAACCATATCAGTGGAATCGGGAGCTGTTTTTAATGGTAACTGCAAGATGGGCGATTCGGGAAATATTAAAATGACACCGGAAAGCCCTAAACCTGAAGATACAGTTAAGAAGTAAAAGAATAATTCATTTGTGTTCAAAGAGGTGTCACGTTTAAAATCGTGACACCCGGTTATTCTAGGACTTTACAAGTTTTTTTGCGTCTTCAACTATGTTAGAAACTTTTTTCTTTCCCTCATGGTAAATTTCGTCAGCTTTCTCTTTTCCTGTTTCAATATATTCCTGCGCATCCTCATAAATGTCTTCTGCTTTGTCTGATATTTTTCTTCTTAATTTTTTTCCGCTTGTTGGTGCAAGAAGAAGAGCTGTAATGCCACCAATCAAACTGCCGACCATTATACCCAGTAAAAAGCCACTTGCTCTGTCAATATTTGCCATAACACACCTCCTTTTATTGTTAAACTTAATTTACACCTAATATATAAAGTAATCCGAAAAAAGCAAGATAGAAGTGTATTACTTAATGCTGATAATCACTTGTTTTAAATCAAGCAGGTTACTTTTAGTAAATATTCAGGAATAAAAGCGCAATCCACCCATTCGCCCTTACTATTTACTTCAAACAACTTACTAACCACTAATCAATACCTCAAAAAATCTTTATAGTAATTACTATTTTTTCCAGTAACTCTAAGTAAAATATTATCTTCTTAAAACTGTTTTAATAAGCTATAAAAACTTTTTAGTTGCTAATTACAAATTGATACTTCTTGGATTTGAAAAAAATAATATCTAATGAGAAACAGTGTTTTTTCGCTTTTCATACAATTTAGCATTGCAGTGTTAGATTTTTGAATAACATCGTGAGATTACTTACAGATTGTTCTAACGAAGTATTCTTTTAATATTCACTCTTTAGTAGGAGGTAGTATGAAGTAAATTTTCATTTTCTGTTTTTTCTTCCTTTCTTTGTCACAAGTAACGTTTTCTCAATGGTCATCTCAAACAAGTGGAGTTACATCAGCATTATACTCCGTATACTTTTTTGATGCTCAAACTGGTTGGGCGGCCGGTGGAAATTTTTCACCAAATCTTGGTATGGTCCATCATACTACTGATGGCGGTGCTAACTGGACGGTTCAAACTGGACGACACAAAATAGCGGGACTAATTCACATTTTAGCTCAATATATTTTACCGATGCAAATAATGGCTGGGCAATTGGAACCGCAGGCACCATTCTTTATACAAGCAATGGAAGAGTAACTTTTGCTGAGGGAGAAACGGGTTAAGTACCGACAGAATTCGAGGTTTTACAGAATTATCCAAATCCTTTTAACCCAAACACAAAAATTCAATTCTCTCTTCCTCAAACAATATTTGTAACATTGGAAGTATTTAACCTGCTTGGAGAAAGTGTAGCTGTGCTGGTTTCTGAGGAGTTAAATGCGGGCACCTATAATTACAATTGGGATGCTACAAATCAAACAAGCGGAATTTACTTCTATAAACTACAAGCAGGTAATCCTTCGTCAGGCTCAGGACAGAGTTTTGTTGATACTAAAAAGATGATACTTCTTAAGTAAGTTTAAGTCATTCTGATTGTAACGAAGAACCTATTCATTAAGGGGCGAGCAACTATAATTAATTTATTAAAACCATTTTTTTCGTTTAAAGAATATTAGTAATGAAACCGCAACTAAAACCATTACTCCCCAAAAGATAAAGTAGCTGTATTTAAAATGAAGTTCCGGAAGATATTCAAAATTGGTTCCATAAATTCCAGCAATAAAAGTCAGAGGAATAAAAATAGCTGCAAAGATTGTCAGTATTTTCATCACATCATTCATCTTATTAGATAATGCTGAATTATATAAGTTCATTTGATCGGACAGCATTTCTCTGTAGGTATCTATTGCTTCAGATGCCTGTATAATTAAGTCTTCAAGGTCCTTTAAAAACGGAATTGTATTCTTATTAATCAAATCGGTATCTAACTTTGACAAATGTGTAATTGCTTCTTTGGCTGGACGTATACTCTTTCTTAAGAAATTCATTTCTTTTCTGTATTCACTTAGCTGTTCTATAACAAAAGGTTCGGGATTACCCAGGACTGCCTCTTCCATATCCTCGATTTTTTCACCGAATCTTTCAATTATATATATATAATTATCTACAACTGTATCAATTAAGGCATAAGCTAAGTAATCTATGCTTGTAGCTCTTATTCTTCCCTTTTGCTTTCTTATCCGTTCTCTTACCGGTTCAAATACATCACCGGGCAACTCTTGAAATGTTAAAAGGAATGTTTTTCCTATAACTAAGCTTAGTTGCTCGGCTATAATAGTTCTATTTGTTTCATTATACCGAAGCATTTTTAAAACTAAAAACAAGTTATTGTCCGATTCCTGTAATTTCGGTCTTTGGTCAGTATTCATGATATCTTCAATCAGCAGTGGATGCAAATCAAAAGTTTCAGCAATTTCTTTCATCAAGTCAGGATCGTGAAGACCATCAATGTTAATCCAGGTAACTGTATTTTTTTCTTTAAAATCAGTTCCATCCGAGATATTTTTTAATTCATCTTCGTGCAGGTTTGATTTATCATAATCAATAATCCTGATTCTAATTTCATCAACTTTTTTGTTACCAATGAAAACTGGGCTGCCTGGAACAAGCCCTTTATTATCATTTCTTTTCTTTAAAAATCTTGCCATTATTAATCCTTCAACTCTTATGTCCGATAAAAAATAAGTTTAAACATACAGTACAGAAAAATTCATTTTTCCTCATCTCTAATCAACAAACCTGTTGTGGAGACCATTATCTTTAAATTTTTGTGTGCATTGGTGGTAACAAAAGACGCCGAACCATATTCAGCGTCTACTAAAAATGAAAGGAAAGGATATTTAAGACACAAATCGAAAGCATCAATTAGTTTATCTTCTGCAACTGAATAGACCGTTCGATTTTTATTGGTTTCATCTTCAATATCAGTATACCTGCCTGCTATCCTGTCTAATTCATAGAAGGTATGCAGACCCAAAAGATTTGCCAGTGATTTCCATTTTAGAATATGTGCATCAATATAAAATTCATCACCCTCAAGCTTAAATTGTTTTTCAGAACTATCAGTAAAAGTAATACGAGCCATAAATATTTGCTTGCTGACTGGAAAGATTTCTACTGTTGCGGCTAATTCTTCTCTTGTGAGAGCATTGTAACCCTGTATCGAAATGCTGATTGTCCCAAATAATAATGATAGAGTCAGCATTAGAACTGCAAAGGTAAAATTTCTAACTGCACCGAAAAACCTTTTTTTTCTTAATGAGGTAAAAAATGCAAATAAAAATATTACGCAAAGAAGAATAAAAACTGTTGCGGCTATAATCAACGGATCACTCATTATTTAACAAAAAGACTAATTTGACATCATTATTTAGGTTAAGGTTCTTATTAATTTGTAATAAAATATAAAAAACATTACTATTTAGAAAATTTCATTCGCATTTAGTTTACAATTAATCTTTAATTGGTTATATTATTTCAAAATAGAGATGCTTAAAGTAAAACTAATAAAAAAAGGAGGATCTATGGCTTTTAAATTATTGTCACAAGTAGTTAATGGAGTAAAGGGTGGTGTAACCGGTGCTTTAAAGGGATCTGCCGATATTGGAAGTGCGGGAATAACTGTAGTGAAAGATGTTACGGTAACAACCTTAAAAGGTGCAGGCGAGCTTATTGGCACAAGTATTCACGTACCTGCTTCAATTATTAGCGGTGCATTATCAGGAGTTTCAGAACTGGGAATAACAGTAGTAAAGTCTGTTAAGGGTGTTGCAAACGGAGCAATACAGGGTGCAATGAAGAGCGGTGTTAACGAGCACGATGCAGTTACAGGAATTGTTTCGCAAGCCATTTTAAGTGCAAAGGATTTAGGCTTAAACATTGCAGACGTTGCAGTTGAATCTGTAAAAGGTGCAGTAGATGGAGTAAAGCAGGTTGGCGGCGATACTGTTGGTGCTACTAAACAATCTATTATTGCAGCAATGGATGCAGCTAAAGAAATTGGTGACGAAACACTTACCTCTGTAAAAAATGCATTGCACGGCAGTGTTGATGGTGCCAAAGGTATTCTTGATGAAATAAAAAAATAGATCCTGCTGAAATGATTTAATGTCATTCTGAGTCTAACGAAGAATCTATTCATTAAAAGGGCGAGCCATAAGCTCGCCTTTAATTTTACTTCTTGCTTATTACCTCTTGCCAATCAATACCTCAGCTTATCTTTATATTCATTTTATCATTTTCGATATAATATCGTGGTCTTAATCTTTATTTATTAAAATTTTGATTGTTTCTAACAACTGAATGCCTTTTGTTTTTCATCAATAAATTCTTGATGTTTAACAACAATGAATTACTAATATGCTTTTATAAGGGGTGTTGAAAAGATCTATTTAAGCTTTGCAATGTCCTTTTTTTTCCTTTTCGAAACACTAGTATTGATAATCTGAATTTCTAATAGACAAAAGTCTTCAATTAGAACAAAGATTTTTTAATGGTAAATAAAATCTAAAATTAATAGGTGAATAAATAATATGAACAGAATCATTGTTGCTACTATAGTAGTCCTCTTTGGGTATCATTTTCAGTTCACAGAGTCCCAACAAGTAACTACTGAGTGGGTATTAAATATTTTTAACGGTTTCCCGGTTGGTGTAATGATCGGGATAGATAATGATGATAATATTGTTGTTACTGGTCATGCTGGTGATTTCACTAAGATTATTACCACGAAGTACGACACAAACGGAACCCTAATCTGGGAGAGATTTTATTCTGTTCCTAATCTTGGCGTGGCTGCATCGTGGTTATCAGTAGATCCAGCCGGTAATATTATTGTAACTGGATATCCACGTACAATCAGCAGTAATCCTGTTGAGTCAGGGCTGCTTACATTAAAATATGATAATAATGGAAACTTGCTATGGGATAAATTAATTCAAGGAACCTGGGCTTTTGCAATTCGTTCAATCGTTGATCAGTTCGGTAATATTTATGTAACGGGAAGAGCATGGCAATACACAGTAACATATGATTTTGTAACTGTTAAATATGCCCCCGACGGAACTCAGTTATGGTTTGATACATTTGATCAAAATGGTGGATTTCATACACCAACAAGCATGGAATTAGATCAATCGAACAACCTTTTTATTACTGGTACCGGTTTGAGCGGAGGATTAATTACGGTAATGTATAACACCAACGGTGAACGCCAATGGGTAAGAGAGGAAACCGGAACACCGGGACAGAGTATTAGAGTTGATAATACTGGTGGAATTTTTATTACAGGCTCATACTATGATGTTAATACTGGAACCGGAAATGATATCAGGCTAATAAAGTATGATTATTCTGGTAATCTGCTCTGGCAAAAGTTTTATGACTTTGGTGGTTCTGAATACGGAAAGCTTATAAATATTGATTCTCAATCAAATATATTTATCACTGGTTATGGCGATTTGCCCGGAGCGTTTCTTGGCTGGCTTACAACCAAATTCGATTCTTCCGGAAACCTTTTATGGTATAACAGATTTAAATTAAATCAATCCTGGGAAGAGTATCCTTACTTTGCCTTGACCGGACCAGAGGACGAGATATATATTACAGGAAATGTGGGTGTGGTATCTGGCGGAACCACATATCATGGACTGGAAACCGTGAGATATAATTCAGATGGGAGCAATGGCTGGATTGCAGGAGTTAATCAATATGCGGGAATCGGAAAGGGGCTTGCATTCGATAATGATTTGAATTTGTACGCAGTAGGACAGTTCTATTATTCCGTAATTAAGTACTCACAACTTATCCCCACAAATAATGAAGAAGTTTCCAACGATGCGCCGGAGAGATTTTATCTTGAACAAAACTATCCTAATCCATTTAATCCAACAACAAAAATATCATTTTCAATTCCATCATCTGCTTTTGCATTGCTTAAAGTTTATGACGTCCTAGGTAATGAAGTAACAACTCTCATTAGCGAAGAAAAGCCGGCAGGCAATTATGAGGTAATCTGGAATGCAACAAATCTTCCAAGCGGAAATTATTTCTATACTTTAACTTCTGGTTCGTTTTCACAAACCAAGAAGATGATTCTGCTGAAGTGATTTAATGTCATTCTGAGTGAAACGAGGAATCTACTTATTAATAAAGTCGAACACTTGTTCACCCATTTTACTCTTAATCAACAAATCAATCAAAATCAAAGTTAAAGATTGGGAACACAGGCAAGAAACCACCTTTACCGATAACATTTATCAAACCAATCTGCAAACCCTTTAACGTTGCTGCATAATTAACGATTGAAAACTGTAACCCGTTAAAATGCCCCAGATGATAATTAACAGCGGCAGTTTGTAATCCGAGGGAACTTCCTTTTGTAACGTTAACAAATCCTGATTGCCATCCTTTAAAACCACCATCATTAAGATTAACACCACCCCACTGAACTCCTGTTTGCGATCCTGTTGTTTGATTTACCAGGCCGAGATCAAGCCCAGTTACATTTGCATTCTTGCCGTAAATAAGATTAAAGCGAAGACCAGCGATAGATGAGCTCTCAGGAAATATTTGTATTGGATTGAAAAGCGAAAGCTGGATTGGTTTTTCTTGTGCGGTTACTATTGTAGAAAATAAAATGCTTAATCCGAAAAGTAATAAGTAAAAATGTTTTTTCATTTGGATAGTACCTTTATTTATAATTAAAATATTATAAAGCTAATTTAACGATAAATCTTTTTGTGTTAAAATTCATCAGGATTTAGTTGTACATAATTCGTCGGATGCATTTGCTTAAACTAAAAAGATGATACTGCTGAAGTAACTACTTGTCATTCTGAACCTGTCTGCCGACAGGCAGGCTTGTTTCAGAATCTCTATTATTAAACAAAGATCCCGAAATGAATTCGGGATGACAAATTAAAAAGGGCGAGCTACCAACTCGCCCTTACTATTTACTACTTACTACTTACTAATTACCAATTACTAATCAAAACTTCAACGAATCTTCATACTCATTGTTGTCTTTTTCATACTGCGCTGCAAGTGCCAGCCTTATTTTCCTAATCCTTTCTGCAAGCTCATCATAAAAACCTATTTTTTAAGAAAATATATTTTTTGAGTGAATAGTTATTTCACTATATTCTTGCAGTATCAATTATTAATATACAGCAACACTAAATAAACAGACACCATAATTTGAGAAAATTATAAAACTGAAATTAATAAACATCAATAGTTAACAATTTAAGAGGAACCAAAATGAAAATATTTATATCATTCTTTTTCTTCTTGTTCATGGGATCACTAATTTATTCTCAAAACAATATTATTAATACACTCGGTACAAACGGAGTGTTTAGCATTAAGGACGCAAGTAATAACTATTTAACTGTAACCCAATCTACAGGGGAGGTGAACATATTAAATGGTTTACGACTTGAGGTAACAGAAAATAGCTCAACAACAGGCGTGATATTTAAAGGGGGAAACAGATTTATTCACGACTTTACTCCAACCGGAGCCAGTAGAAGTAACACATTTGTAGGAGAAAATTCCGGTAATTTTACAATGTCTTTTACCGGAGGTACCGATGCGAGCTTTAACACAGCAGTTGGATATATTTCTTTATCTAGCTTAACTACTGGTTCCTATAATACGGCATTGGGCTCTGCAACATTAATTAATAACGCTGGAGGTTCTGAAAACACTGCGCTGGGCTCTGCATCATTATTCAATAACAACTCAGGCTCTGAAAATACTGCAATAGGTAATAGTTCATTATCCTCCAACGGTGTAGGTTTCCAAAATACAGCCGTAGGAAATCTTTCTTTACTTAAAAATAATGGAAATTATAATACTGCTTTAGGATATAATGCAGGCTCAACTGTTACCACAGGCGCTAACTTAACTTTGCTCGGCATTGATGCTAATCCATCAAGCCCTACGGCAATAGATCAAATAACATTGGGAAATATTTTTGTTACTTCACTTCGTTGTAATGTTCAAAATATAAGCTCATTATCAGATGCAAGAGATAAGAAAAATATTAAGGAATTAAATTTAGGAATTGATTTCTTAATGAAAATAAAATCCCGGCTTTTCAATTGGGATAAAAGAGAATGGTATGATGATAACAAATCTGATGGAAGCAAAATGAAAGAAGAGCCCACAGCAGGATTTATCGCACAGGAACTCGATGAAGTTCAAATAACGGAAAATGCAGAATGGTTGAATCTTGTACTAAAAGATAATCCAGAAAAGCTGGAAGCAACACCCGGCAATCTTCTGCCAATTATAGTAAAAGCAATCCAGGAATTAAAAGGTGAAAAGGACAATGAAATAGCAGAGCTTTATGAAAGAATTAAGGGATTAGAGAATGAGTTAATAGAAATAAAAAGTAATAATAATTTAGTACAAATTTCAAATAACAATTAAAGAGGAACCCAAAATGAAACTATTTATATCATTCTTTTTGTTCTTTTTTGTTGCAACACTTACCTATTCGCAAAACAACATAACCAATACGCTTGGCACTGGCGGCACATTTACCATCAAAGACGGCTCGACGACGTTTTTCACCCTTAGCCAATCCGACGGGCGCATCACCTTACCACTTACCACAAGTGCATCACCACACGGCGTAATCTTTAAAGGTGCAAGTAGCTTTATCCACGACTTTAGGCCAACGGGAACCCCTGGGTATAACACTTTTATTGGATCGGGCGCTGGTAATTTTACAATGTCTCATACTACTGGTGATCAAGCAAGCTATAACACAGGGGTAGGGGCTGGCTCTCTATTAAGCTTAACAACTGGTTACTCTAATACAGCATTGGGCTATTCATCATTAGTCTCCAATACCTCTGGTTACCAAAACACTTCATTGGGTACTAATTCGTTAATTGCCAACACAATAGGTTTCAATAACACTGCATCGGGTTATAACTCATTATATTGGAACTCAACAGGCAACTCAAATTCCGCTTTCGGGGATTATTCGCTCTACAATAACACGACAGGGACCAGTAACACAGCGGTGGGTCATGAATCATTAGCTGAAAACACGACAGGGACCAGTAACACAGCGGTGGGTTCAGCTGCATTAACTTTTAACATAACAGGCTCAGAAAACACTGCATTTGGTTATCATTCATTACTTCATAACTTTTCAGGTTTTCAAAATACTGCCGTGGGACATCATTCTTTAGAAAACAATAATGGAAATTATAACACAGCATTAGGATATAATGCAGGCTCCACTGTATCTACAGGTTTGAATCTTACATTAATAGGTATTGATGCCAATCCATCATCCCCAACTGCTTTAGATCAAATTACATTGGGCAATGGTTTTGTTTCATCTCTTCGCTGTAATGTTCAAAATATAAGCTCATTATCAGATGCGAGAGACAAGAAAAATATTAAGGAATTAAATTTAGGAATTGATTTCTTAATGAAAATAAAGCCACGCCTTTTCAATTGGGATAAAAGAGAATGGTATGATGATAACAAATCAGACGGAAGCAAAATGAAGGAAGAGCCCACAGCAGGATTTATTGCACAGGAATTTGATGAAGTCCAAGCTATGGAAAATGCAGAATGGCTGAACCTCGTACTTAAAGATAATCCAGAAAAGCTGGAAGCAACACCCGGCAATCTTCTTCCAATAATGGTTAAAGCAATTCAGGATTTGAAAAAAGAAAACGATGTGTTAAAAGCCAAACTTACAAAGTTTGAGCAGGCGCAAAATATATTAGTAACTGAAATAGAAAATCTCAAAACAAATGATAGTGAAACCAGTAAAGTTAGTTTAGGTGACCAATGAAAACAATAATTATTTATTTATCAATAATATTAACCACATCATTGCTATACGGGCAGAGCAGTATTGTTTTTGATGCTGGTACCTTCATTGATGTTGGTACAGGCGCAGACATTTGTGCTGCTACTATTACTATTAACGGAACATTTAGCGGGGGCGGTACATTTTGTAATCTTCCCGTAGAGGTTGAAATTGAAGATGATTCAGAAATTCCAGAAGAATTTAGTCTTTCACAGAACTACCCGAACCCGTTTAACCCAAGCACAACAATTTCATTTGCTATCCCGAAACAAGAATTTGTTTCCTTGAAAGTGTTTGATGTTTTAGGAAGGCGGGTAGAAGTATTAATGAACGAAATTAAAGCCGCGGGATATTATGAAATTAATTTTAACTCCGGCAAACTGCCGAGCGGAACATATATTTATGAAATAAGAGCAGGTAATTTTGTGCAAACAAAGAAAATGGTTTTGTTGAAATAATTTAATGTCATTCTGAGCCTGCCTGTCGGCAGATAGGCGAAGCGAAGAATCTCTATTTTAAAACAAAGATCCCGAAATAAATTCGGGATGACAAAATAAAGGGCGAGCTACAAACTCGCCCTTACTATTTACTGCCAACTACTTACTACTTACTAATTACTATTACAGCACTGTCAAGTAATTTTTGGAAATGCAGGAAAGTAAAAAGGCAAGCTATCTTTGTAAAGCGACTAAGCAAGTCACCATTGAAAAAATTTGTCGATGTATAAACTATATACTAAGTTACATAAGTAAGTTATTAAACAATTAAATAAAAATGGAGGAACTATGTCTATAAGAATTATTGCAACATTTTTTATAGGAATTTTTTTATTAACAGGGTGTTATACTTTAAACCAGATTGGTGAACCTGTAGACCAGGGCATTGAAATAACAAATATGGAAAAAGTAACACCGGTAAGCCATTTTGAAACAGATGCAACTATCAACCACTTTTTGTGGGGTCTTGTCAGTCCAAGTAATGCAGAAGTAGAGCAATTAATAGCACAGGAAGTGAAAAGAATAGGCGGCACCCGTGCCGTTAATATTAGAATGAAATATCAAATGACATTTGTGAACGGGCTATTAAATTTTATTACTTTAGGTATTTATAATCCATTTACACTAACTGTTGAAGGGGATGTTGTTAAATAAAGATTAGCAATAGAATCTGCTAAATTAAAACTTCACCCCTCCTCTTAGTGTGAGGAGGGGAAATTACTAATTATCTAAAAGTTCAAACTTTATTCTTAATGAAACGCTCATTCGTACGAACCGAGGAAGTTCTATTAACGATTCTCCCGGTCTTTGTACAGTAAGAGCCGTCATATGTTCACCAGATGGGTAATAATGTGAAGATTCGATTGTAATTATTTTCCCAAGTTTTTTCCAAGATTTTTAGCAGTCAACTCAGCTTCTTCTTTTGCTTTCGATATCGCCTTCCTAATACCTTTTTCTACCCATTCCTCTTTTCCTTCAGTTGTGAACTTTGCGTTGTATTCATAAATACCGTTTGACAGAAAAGCCAGTTGAAGAGGTTCGTATTTGTTAAAATCACTTAACCGTATGCTTACGACTTGCCTGGTTTGAAATCCTAGTTTGTCTTTTGCATAGGGAGGTGTTCTTCCAATGTTCAAAAGGGAATAGCTGATATTTGAGTCCGCAATTTCAAATTCCTTAATAAGATTTAACAGGTTCTTTTCTAATTTCTTGTGTTCATCAAATGCTTTCATTGGGTCTTCATTTTGAGTGCTAAGTGTAATTGAAAAAAATATAGCTTCAGCAGGAACTTGTGTTTCAGAGGATGTTGTAATGAGAATTGATGATTGGTCCGTATCCTGTGCCGATATAAAACCAGCAAAGAATAAAAAAGTAATAATAGAATAAGTATTAATTTTGTATCGCATAATCTGCTTCCTTTTTTTGTGAAGACACTCCTATTTACTCGATTACTTGATTTATATTTTAAAGAATAATTTTATTTCTTAATATAACAACTAAATTAAAAA
>JAOTUT010000353.1 GCA_029863735.1 Ignavibacteria bacterium | reverse complement strand
GAAGATACTCTATTTTCATTTCCTGTTCCTGATCCGAATGGTCAGAGTCCGAGAGGTTTAGCCTGGGATGAAACATATTTTTGGCTTCTTGCTGAACCTGTAGGTGGAACACTTAATCAAAGACAATTATTTAAATATGATCTTGGTGGAACTGGTACACCTCACATTACTGTTCCCTTTAGTGCAATTAATTTTCCGAACACTACTGTTGGAAATACTTCTGACTATAACCTTACAATTTATAGCGATGGAAGTTCTTCACTTACAATCGATTCAATTACAGTTTCCGGATATGGTTTTACATATAATCCGCTTTCTTTCCCCATTAATATTATTCCGGGAAATACGCAGGATGTTATTGTTAATTTTACACCGACTAACTATGCTTTTTACCAGGGAATAATAAAAATATATAGCAACGATCCGGTAAATTCGGTAGTCAATGTTAATCTAACTGGACAGGGAGTACTAAGTGGGGCGAGGATTGGTTTGTCCGCAACATCGCATGATTTTGGAAATGTTTGGGTAGGTGAAGAGGGAATTACTTTTTGGAACTTTTATGTCTTTAATATGGGGGACCAGACACTTCAAATTTCTGATTTACAATTTAATCTTCCGGAATATACTCTCGATTTACCAACACTTCCGCTCCAGATATTCTCAACCGATACGTTACACCTTACTGCTTACTTCTATCCAACTCAAGCAGGGACGTATCTTGATACTTTGAAAATTACTAACAACGATCAAACCAATCCTATTGCAAAAATCTTTATACAGGGAAATGGAGCGTTCAATCAATATAATTATGGTTATATGTTCTGGCAATACCAGGTCCCTCCACATCCAAATTCACCAAGTGCATCACCCCGTATCGAAGGTTTAAAGTCGATAAATGATATTACAGGCGACGGAATTCCAGAGGTCATAATCTCAACTGAGAATTACTGGACTATGTGCCTTAATGGAGCGGCTTCAAGTACTTCTTTTCCCCTTTGGGTTTTTACAACATACATAACCAACTATAATGCTGGCTCGATAGGTGCCAACTTCGAGTATGGTGTTCAGGATGCAATTCAAATTGCAAACGATTTGAATGGTGATGGTTTTAATGATGTTGTGATTGCTACCGGCGGCGGAAACGAACACGTTTATGCTTTGGATGGAACTAATGGAGAAATTATCTGGCAGTATGGAGATGAAATAAATTACAGCCTTGGTGATTTTGAAGCTGTTGATGTTCAAAGAGATTTTAATGGGGATAACATAGAAGATGTTCTCGCCATTGCGGATGGAAATGACCAGGGAACAGGATATAAGCGAGCATATCTCTTTAACGGAACAAATGGTAATATTATATGGGAACACTATTATCCCGGTCCAAATCCTGCATTTGGAAAAACTATAATTTCAATTGATGATTTCACTGGGGACAATATCCCGGAAACAGTTATAGCTTACGGAAATAATGGAAGTACTAATCAGGCTGTTAGAGCCCTAAACGGTTCAACCGGACAGGAAATATGGACGCGTGAAATGATTTATTATGAACCCAAAGAATTACTTGCGCTTCCATTACAAGGTGGCAGAACTGATATTATCGTTGGGGAATATTTTAATACTATCCATAGACTAGATGGACAAAATGGAAGTATTGTATGGACATATCCTTTAGGTGTTGGTTTGACGGGTGTAATACAAATGGTTGTTATTCAGGATGTTGATAGTGATCAGGTTCCTGATATACTCATAGCATCTTTTGCAGGAAATGGACTTAATTGTTTAAGTGGTGCAACTGGTGCACAATTGTGGGCCTGGCAGATGGACTACCAGTTTGGTGTTGCAGCAGTTCCAGATATAAATAATGATGGCTTACAAGATGTTTTAGCGGCTGCTAGATATGGAAATTTTTATTGCATAAGTGGAAAAGGGGATTCACTGTTTTTCATGCACTCATTTCCCGGAGATTGGATGTACTCTGTTAATAGTATGCCATCGATTGATGGCAATTTCAGCTATGAATTATTAGCCGGTACCAGAGACGGTAAAGTGGTCTCCTTCTCCGGTGGTACAGTTGCAGTACCTGTTGAGTTATCATCATTTACAGGTTACGGACTTAATGGGAAGGTAGTTTTGAATTGGTCAACTGCAACTGAAATTAATAACACTGGATTTGAGATTGAAAGACGATCCAATAATATTTGGGAGATTATTGGATTTATTCCTGGTTCGGGAACAACTACAGAGATAAGATCTTATTCTTTTGTTGATGAAAATGTGTCTTCAGGAAATTTTAGTTACAGATTAAAGCAAATAGATTTTAGTGGTCAGTTTCAATACTCAGATTTAATAGAAATTGAAGTTAGTTCACCAAATGAATATTCATTAAAGCAGAATTATCCTAATCCATTTAATCCTGCAACGACAATTTCTTATTCAATCAAGGAAAAAGGATTGGTATCTCTTAAAGTATTTGATATTCTCGGTAACGAAGTTAAAACTATTGTTCACGAAGAGCAGGAATCAGGAAATTATAAAGTTGAATTCAATGCATCTACTATTGCGAGTGGAATCTATTTTTATAGATTGCATGCGGGAGGTTTTATTTCCACAAAGAAAATGATTCTTCTGAAATAGTTATAAAAATGTTTTAAGATTTCAGAATTGATTTAGCATCTTCCAGTCTTCCTTCGGGAATAAAAATTTTTTCTTTTTCTGTGGAGGACTGCTCTGATTTTATGCCTTTTTCTTGAAGCATATTAATTGCTTTAGCAGCTATATTCTCACCTTCAAATTTTAGTTCAACAAGAGGAA
>JAOTUT010000352.1 GCA_029863735.1 Ignavibacteria bacterium | reverse complement strand
GAATATTGCTGGTGGAACCGGTGCAAATACAATTAATCACTCACAAGGTCATTATGCCAATCAGATCATTGCAATAGGTATGAATAATGCAAATATTCTATCATTCTGGTTAAAGCCGGATGAACACCCTGCAATCAGAGCATTCCATGGTACTTCGAGCAAAGTTGTATTCACAACTTTTGGTTTTGAAACAATTGCACTCGCAGAGAGAAGAGCATTATTTGCTGAACGGATTCTTGATTGGTTAGATATTCCTGTAAGTGTTGAAGATACTCAGTCAGATCTCTTACCTGCTTCGTTTGAATTAATGCAGAATTATCCCAATCCTTTCAATCCGGTTACGTCAATAAACTATCAGGTTCCGGAAGCTACTCTTGTTTCAATAAAAGTGTATGATCTGATCGGCAGGGAAGTGGCAGTTCTTGTAAATGAAGTTAAACAGGCAGGTAATTATCAGGTTACTTTTAGTAGTGAAAATCTCGCCTCAGGAGTTTATTTTTATAGGATGACTACAGGAGATTTTTCTTCGGTAAGGAAAATGAATTTATTGAAGTAATAAATGAAAAAAATAGGAATGTATATCAAAATAATTAATCAATCATATAATAATAAGAGGTAGTTATGAGAAACAGACTACGATACTTGGCAATAATTGTGAGTATAGTAATTTCTACAATTACATTTTCACAAAATTTATTTGCTCAAGCACAGAGAAACCCGGTTCTTGAGGAGGTTACAGGAACATGGTGTCAATGGTGTCCTTGTGGACACGATATTATGGCACAAATAAAATCATCTATGCCAAATGCAATAATGATTGGGTATCATGGCCCCGCAAATGGTTCAGATCCATTTTCATTTTTCCCGGGTAATACTATTATTTCATCATTTGGTTTTTCTGGATACCCAACGGCTGTTATAGACAGAGTTTCGGGAATTCAGAGTCGGGGTGCCTGGGCTAGTTTGATGACTACTCGAAACTCCGTACCTGCTACGGTTGCTATAGATATGGAACGTAGCTTTAATCAACTAACAAGGGAGTTTAGTGCTACTATTGATTTTACTGCTTTGACAAATTTAAGTGGGCAATATAAGTTTAATGTTATTCTTCTGGAGGATGGAATTGTCTGGGGCCAAACAGGTAACGGTTCTTGCCCAGGTGATCCAAATTATGTGCACAAACATGTCGTCAGAGACATGATGAATGGAGCCCTTGGAGAAGAGATAGTTAATGGTACCTGGAATGTAAACGATGTGATTACGAAGACAGTAAATCATATTGTTCCCACACCAACAGGTTCGGCACCGGACATGGTTTGGGATAGTTGTCATGTTGTTGTTTTAGCTTATAAGGTTGGAAGTCCGCTTGCAAGCGGTGCTGAAATCCAGCAAGCTATAGAAATGGTATTAAAATCTCCGGACTATGTTGCAACAATTTCTTCCTCAAGTCCTGATATGATTTCTGAAAACGATATGCCCGCTGAATTTTCTGCTTTCCTGTTTAACCAGGGTCTTTTAAACGACACTTATAATATTACAGCAATGATAGATGGTCCTGCTGGATGGACAGGGGAGTTCACTACAGCTAATGGAACATTCCAATTTGGAGAAACAGATTCCGTACAAGTTCAAACTGGGGATTCAACACAAATTTCTGTTGAACTTAATCCAAATTCTTTTAATGGATCGGGAGTAATTACAGTTGAGTGTGCATCTAAGAACGATCCCGGAACGGTTGTTCAAATAAAATTTAACCTGGTTACAAACACTGGTGTTCATCTTCTAGTTGTTGATGCAACGGGTGAAGAGCGCTCTTTGCTTGTAACGGACGCACTTGATGGTTTTTATGAAGGAAGATATGGCGTTGTTTCAAGATCCGCTTTTCAAACCCCAGGATTGGATCTATCTTACTTTACAATGATTAGCTGGTCTGCAGGGAACTCCTTACCAGCATTCTTTCAGGAAGAAGTAAATTACCTGCAAGATTATATTGACCAGGGCGGTAATCTCCTTATAAATGGACAGAACATTGGCTCAGATATTTTTGAGGCAGGTGGGCAGAGTCAATTTGCTCAAAGCTTTTTTAATAATTACTTGCATGCTAACTATGTTGCCGATTCAGGCCCCAGTTACTTCCTGACCGGATATACCGGTGATCCTATTACGGATGGGATTGTGTTTGCAATGAATGCTGCATATACAAGATCTCCTGATGAAATTTCTCCTTTTGATGCAAATACTTCACCAATAATTAAATATGGCTCGGGACCCGCAATTAATTCTGTTAAAGCAGATGATGGGAATCATAAAGTAGTTTTCTTTGGTATTGGTCTCGAACAAATTGATGATGTAAATATAATAGATTCTCTTGTTGCCAGATCAGTTCGCTGGTTAACTGAAGGGATAGTACTTGATAATCCTGTTGAAGGAGCAGTACCGACAGAATATACTCTCAAACAGAACTATCCAAATCCATTTAACCCGTCAACAACCATAGCTTACTCAATTCCAATAGAATCACAGGTAAGTTTAGTAATTTTTGACATAATGGGCAGGCAGGTTGCTGAACTTGTAAACAGCAAACAGTCAGCTGGTTCTTATAATATTCAGTTTGATGCCTCCTCTGTGGCTTCAGGAACTTATTTTTACAAGTTGACTGCAAGCGAATTTATTTCAGTAAAGAAAATGGTTCTGCTCAAGTAAAAAATTCATTAAAGGTACATCTCACGATGTACCTTTTATTTATTTTGTTTTTATGATGTAAAATTTTTTTAGGTGTTTATATGAAATATTTCTTTAAAAAATCTTTAATATTAATTTT
>JAOTUT010000019.1 GCA_029863735.1 Ignavibacteria bacterium | reverse complement strand
CTAATCTTTTTATAACTTTCTTTTCAACAGCTCTCAATAACTTGGTCTGGATATTAAAACTTAGATCACCAATTTCATCGAGAAAGAGTGTCCCTCTTTCAGCGAGTTCAAATAAACCGACTTTTCTGGTTCGGGCATCAGTGAATGCACCTGCTTCATAACCAAACAACTCTGACTCCAACAAATTTTCAGGTATAGCCGTACAGACTATATCAATAAATGGGAACTGATTTGCAGGACCATTATTATGAATAGCTCTTGCAAATAATCCTTTACCTGTACCGGTTTCACCAAGTACTAAAACATTTGAATTACTTTTTTCTGAAACTTTGCTTGCCAACTCTAAAGCTCTTAAAAGTTTTTCTGAATCACCAATAATTGATTTGATACCATGGCGATTCATACCAAATGTTCCAATGCGACTAACTTCTGTGATGTATGATTTGTTAGCAATTACTTCGGCAAGATATGAAGTGAATTTAAGTACCTCGTAAGGAAAGACAAAAATATCTAAGAATCCCTGCTTTAATAGTGAAGTCACGAGTAAAGCATCTGAGTTGCTTATGACTACAATAAATTTATTTGTTTTCCCTCTTCTTGCTTTTAGTGCATTCTTAAATAAAGTTGAGTCGAGAGATTGAATTTTTAGAATTATTATATCATTATTATCTAAATCAAGTTCCGATGGAAATGATATGTTCAGTTGAAATCCTTTTAGCTCCAATTGCTTAAGAGCAGAAGTAATGGAAACCAGGTCCTCTGAATCTGAAAAAACTTTTATATTATATTGCCCTTCTGACATAGTCTAATTTGAAGGATAAAAACTTTCTAATTTCTTTAAAGTGTACATTCTTTCACCATTTCGTAAATAAGCTGCCCGTAAGTGTGGTGATTCTATTTTTTCCGCTATAAAATAGATCAACTCCCTGCTATACGTAACAAAATACTTTGCTTTAGTGAGGTTGCCCCTTTCAATGTATAATTCCGAAATTTCAAATAAAACTTTCCAGGTCAATTCGTTTATATACTCATCCTTTATTAAATCATATGCTTTTTCAAAATATACCAATGGTGGCAAAAGTTTATCTGATTTTATGTTTTTAGAAATAATTCCTAAAAAATATTCTCTTTGTGCTTCCAATATAGAATTTTGTGAGCATAATTCAATAAGTTCTGGACTATAAAGTTCTTTAATGGCTTCCTGGTACAACCTCTTATGGATATAAAACTGGACAAGTATGTTTATGACCTCTACAAAGTTATGATAGTCTTTTCTCATGATCATCTCTTTTCGAATTGATATTAATTCAACCACTGAAATTTTTTTCTCTTTGTAAAAAGACCTCAATTGAATTAACAATTTTTGAAAAATTTGGTGACTCTCTTGAAGATTATGGTTAGAATAACTAATCTGAAAACTTTCCAAAATTTCTTCTAGTTTTTGAAATGCTCCGATCTTATAAAATAACTTTCCTTTCATAATCAATACATCTGATAATTCAGAATAATTGTTCATTTGTTCAAATAGATGCTGAGCTTCATTCAATGAATTTAGGGCTTTTTCATACTCACAAATGGTAATATAAATTTCCCCAAGGTCCCAAAGAACTAGTCCCCTGCTTAAATCATTTCCTATACTTAAAAATATCTTTATTGCTTTTTGATATGATTGAATTGCAGAATCAAATTTCTGCCGATTAAAGTAAAATATCCCTAAGTTTTGCAAAAGCAATCCCTCCTGATCAAGATTGCCGATTGACTGATTAATTTTAGAAGCATTTTGTAAATGCTCTTCGGCCTTTTCATAATTTGAAAGTATGTTAAATACATTTCCAATATTTACTTCTGCACCTGCTATGCGGACAGGCTGATTTGATTCAACAAATTGAGATTTTGCTTTTATGAAATTTTCAAGAGCTGAATTCAATTCATTGCTTTGATATATATAAATCATTCCTTTTAAATTATAACAGCGTCCTTTTAACTCCGGAAAAAGATTTTTGTTGTTGAGAAGATGATCACACTGTTCGTTAGCTTCATTATACATCTTAAGCTCAAAATCAGCATAAGCTAATTCAACTTTTAATCGGTTCTTCTCATTAACATCTTTGATTTTCTTAAGGAGGTCAGACATTACGCGTTTACCAGCGTCATACTCACCAGAAGCAATTAGTGCGCTTCCCTCTATAAAGTATAATTTACTATCGATCTTTGTTTCAGGCAGCGTATTCTTTAACTCTTTAATTGTATTCAGTGATGATTGCACATCTCCAAGTTTCAAATAGACTTCACTCAGTTTAATTTTTGCTGAATCAATCAATTCCTGTTTAACAGGAAGTTCCACCAAATGACTGAGTAACATTTGCATATAAGTGAATGTTGAGTGCAGTTCAGCATCCTTAAGTTCTTCCATCGTTATCTTGTAGCACATTTCAAATTCACCAGCTAATTCGTACTGCCTTGCAGACTCCAGGCGGTTAAAAGAAGGGAGTTTCCTGGTGAGTTTTATGGCGATATTGTGATGCAGCTTTTTCTTGTTTTCAATCGATGCATAAATATATTTCTTGATTGCCTCAGATGTGAAAATTAGTGTCTGTCCGGAAATGAATTTTTGTGTTATGTTGTTGAATTGAAGATTGAAAATCATTTTATCAACTTCTTCTCTGCTTAATCCGAGAAGAATCGATAAGGTATTAGAGTCAATGTAAACGTCAATTGCTGACAGAAGTTGCACTGCAATTAGTTCTTTCCTTGAAAGGTTGGTCAGTCTTAAATCATAAACAGCAAAATGTGCTTCAGTTATGGACGAAAGCTTATCTTCGTTATCAGAAAAGATTACTCCTTTTTCTGAGAATTTCAGTATTTCGAAAAGAATTAAATCTTTGATGAACGATTTAATATTTCCCGGGATTAGATCAGCGTTTTTAATTATAAGGTTTTTTATCTTTTCCCGGGGGAAATCCGAACTATAACTCTCTTCTAAAAAAGTTACTAATTCCTGATCAACAAAAGGACCTAAAGTAAGTTCTTTGCGGTTATTAATATTAACTGACAGGAATTCATGCTCTGAGGATTCAGTTACTATGACTTTAACATTATTTACCTGAAGAATTGGAATAATATTCAACATCAGGTTACTTACAAGTTGATCATATAAATTTATATCATCAATTAGCAGAATGAATTTACAATTTGAAGAAATTATTGCCACAGAAGTTTTGAACTCATTAATAATTTCTTTCGGACTTAAATCAAGCTGCTGCAGGAGAAATAATTTATCTTTTTCTGAAAGTTTCGGATAAACAGATTCTGAAAAAATAATTTGTCTTAAAAGGTAACGAATTAATTCTTCAACGGATTTTCCTTTAACATCTGAGACGAGTAAAGCCTGCCGGTAAAGTTCGTGTATTTTATTTAGCAATGATGATTTGCCAACACCTTCAAACCCTTTAATTGTAAAAACTGCTGTACTGTCTTGATCTTCAATGTATGCAGACAATTGGTTAATGACAGAATCACGACAAGAATAAATTTTGGCAGGTAAAAATTCTTCACTGATCTCTACACTAATCGGAAAGCCCAAATCCTTGATTATTGCTAAGGCTGATGAATATCTTTGATTAAGGTCTTTTTCCAACAACTTTTTAACAACACTAATTAATTCCTGAGAAAAATGTGAAGTCGTTGGAAAATCGAAATCATCTTCTATAGCAGATTTATAAACATCAAGCTCAACCTTCGCATTAAATGGAAACTTATTATAAATAATCTGGTACATTATCATTCCAAGTGAATAAAGATCCACAGAATGATTGTGTTTTTCTTTTTTTAGCAGTTCAGGAGCAATGTAGTGCGTTGTTCCTTTGATTTCGTACTTTGATGGAGCTGGAGAATATTCGGCAAGACCAAGGTCGATCAATCTTAACTGTGGGAAATTATCTTTTAACGAAACAAGAATGTTCTCTGGTTTAAGATCATAATAAATATATTTTGACTGATGAAGGTAATAAAGAGCAGTACAAATTTGTTTAACAATTTCTTTGAGATTAGCCTCATTGCTGATTACATTTGAGGAAAGTAATTCTTCGCCTTCAAAATATTCCAATACAATAAAAGTTGAACCAGTCTCTATTCCCTCTTCACCATCAGTTTTAAAGACAGCACCTAATTCGTAGGCTTTTATAATATTTGGATGTTCCAGTCTTTGAAGAGTAAAATACTCATTAATAAAAAACTCTTTTTCATAATTGTCTGCATCAGAAGGAAGAATTTTTATTGCATACTTCTCATCAGTAGCTTCAATATCATTACAAAGATAAACGGTACTTCTCCCCTCCCCCAGTTTCTTAATTATTTCGTAGCGGGTATTTATCATTATTTTATTCTTGGATTAAATACTTTACCGAGCATTCTTCCTGATGAGTTAAAAGTGTATAATGTTAATATTAAACCTAATCCCGGAAAAGCAATAAGCCACCAGGCTTTAGTAATGTACTCCTGCCCTGAACTTATCATTGAACCCCAGGAAGGATAAGTATTGCCTGTTCCAAGCCCAAGATAACTCAAAGCAGCTTCGGCAAGCACTACATTGCTGAAAAGAAAAACCAGGTTTACTAAAACCGGAGCCAAAATTACAGGTAATATTTCTCTTGATAATAATTGAAGCTTATTCAAACCAACAAGTTCCGCTGTTGAAAAGAAATCTTTTTGTTTGATAGATAGAACCTCACTCTTTACAATTTTAAATAAGCTCATCCAGCCAGAAATTCCCAAAACAATTATGATTGATAAGATTGAACTGCCAAACAAAGCTAAGATTAATACAATAAGATAAATTACAGGAAAAGCTAAAAACATTTCGGTAAAGCGATTAAGCAATATATCAAATAAACCACCCCGATAACCTGCGATGAATCCTAAAATAATGCCTATAATAAATGATAGAACGACTGCCCCTAATCCAACAGTAATAGAAATACGAGTTCCATAAATAAGTCTGGAAAATAAATCTCTTCCAAACTCATCGGTACCAAGTAAATAAAATTTTTCTTCGATAACAGGAATTCCAGCTTTATTAATCAACAAATCTCTTTCAACTTCATAAGCTTCATTTTTTTGATAATAGACAACTTGATCTGAAATAACTACACTATCCGCAAACATTATATTGTTATTAAATGGCGGTTTGATAATACTTTCTGAATTAACTCGAAAAGTTTCAACTTCAGATAATTTCTGCCCTTTATCAGATTTTAACTCAATCTGTTTTACAGAACTCAACGGTGGAAGTAGTTTTGTTACAGATAGATTTTTCGAGAATTCAGGATTCTCATTTGAGATAATTGGCGCAAACAGAAAAACAAAAATGAGTGATACCAGAAAAGCGAAAGAGAAATTCAGTTTGCCTGTGATGAAGCGTAATTTTTTTCTAAAATATAGTGTCATTGGAATAATCAAAAGAAAAAGAAGAGTAGATAAAGATCCATCAACAAAGCTAAATCTTAGAACTGCAAACGCAGAAAAAGTATCAGTAAAAAGCAGACTGATGTAACTTAAAATCAAAGAGAGATAATCAATTATTAAATCAAATCTGAATATGACTACTAACAGCCAAAGAAAAATTATCCAGTGAATTATTTTTAATCTCGATTTCAATTCAAAATTCCTTTAATCATTCTTTTATCAATTTTCAACTTTGCCAAATCAGCAAGAAAGTTAGCAAAAATCATTACTGTGCCAGCAGTAAAAACGCAGCCAATCACTAATGGATAATCTCTGGATAAGATAGAATCAATTGCTAACCGACCCATTCCAGGTAGGCTGAAAATCACTTCTGTTATTAATGTTCCACCCAGAATTATTCCAAGCTCAACGCCTGCAACGGAGATTAATGGTCTAATGGCATTTGGAAGAATGTGCTTTCTCAGGATTAAATTTTCATCCAGTCCGGTTGCTCTCAGGTTAGCAACAAAAGTATGATTTTTTATTTCGTCCATACTTTCTTTTATATATTTATAAAACAGTGCAACACCTCCAACAGAAAGAGTTATCAAAGGCAGAATCAAATGATACAGTTGATCAAATATCCTGGGGAAGAATGATAGTTCATCGTGATCAAGCGATTTTAAACCTGAAATTGGAAGTAAATTCAAATGAACAGAAAAGATATAAATCAAAGTTACGCCGAGAACAAATGCAGGAATTGAATAAACAAAAAGAGATAAGTTAGTACTAATTTGCTCTATCCTTTTATTCTGCTTTCTTACAACACGAATTGCAAGCAAGATGCTCAGACTAATCTGAATGATGAAACTAATGCTTGCAAATATCAGTGTGAAAGAAAAATATTCCCAGATAACCTCAAATACCGAAAGCCGGTAATTATAAGATACTCCTAAATCTCCTTTAAAGATATTAGAAACAAATGCAAAGTATTGATCAGCAACTGGTTGGTTAAGTGAAAACTTTTCAGCTATTCTTTCAGAAAGTTCACTGCCAAGCTTAGCGGAAACGTATTTATCAGTTGGATCACCGGGAGATAATCTTATAATAAAAAATAAAAAGCTAACAAGAAGAAAAAGAGTTAATAAAGAAGATAATAATCTGATAAAAATAGTTTTTACAAATTGTGATCTCAAAACTCTATTCATTAAGAGTCCACTCCCAACAATGGACTAAAACTCCATACGGAGTTATATTCAAATTTTTTATTCGCTTGTTATAAGCTATAATATTTGGAGTCCAGTAAAGAAAACTCACTGGTTCATCTTGATGAATAATTACCTGAAACTGCTTTACTAATTCATTTTTTCTTTCATTGTTGATTCGTTTATTAAGTTGATTAAGAATTTTATCTACTTCCGAATTGCCATAGCAGGCAAAATTGAGCATACCGATGTTTGGATCAGAATACCAGAAAGGCTTTAATTCTAATGGTATCGGGACTCCCCAGGCAGCCATCCACGAATTAAGTTTTCTGTCGTAAAGATTATCAATGAATGTTCCTAGTTCCATTTTTTCAATGCTAACTTCAATTCCAACTGACTTTAAATTATTTTTAATAACTACTGAAGCATACTCTCGCAGCGGATTTCCAACAGGGTAATACATTTTGAATTTAAATTCCTCATTACCTTTTTCAAGAATTCCGTTTCGATCTTCATCCTTCCAACCATCCTGTGCTAAAAGTTTTTTGGCTTCCTCCGGATCATATTCGTACGGTTTCACTTCCATATTAAAAGCCAATTTAAAAATCCTGGAAACCGGAGATACTGCCAGCTCTCCCTGACCCAATAAATATTCATTATGTATTGCTTTCCTGTCAATTGACATTGTTAATGCTTTGCGAACATTATTACTCCCAAAAAATTTATTTGGAATTATTTTCCCCTGAGAAAATGATTCCGGGTCAATATTATTCCAGCCGATATAATCATATTCTCTTCCAACAATACTAATCACTGACAATTTATCTTCAGCTTTAAGATCCTCGATATCTTCGACTTTCACCAATTCAACAAAATCAATGTCACCTTTTCTTAGCTGTAAAATTCTTGATGTATAGTCAGGTACAACTTTAAAGATAAGTTCAGCAGCTTGACCTGAAGTGAAAAGAAATGAATTACTGTCTGCTTCTAAAGTTATTGTTTGATTCCTGTTCCATTTTTTCAATTTGAAAGGACCACTTGAAACCGGATTAAAATTAATTTCGCTATTAGCAATCTGATCTCTGCTTATTTCAGAATATATATGTTCAGGTATTATTGGAATAGAAAGCTTCACTAAATCAGCAACCGAATTTTCTACGAAATGTATTTCAAATTCGTTCGGAGAAATTACTTTAAAAGCTTTCTCAATATCAATATGTCCATCAGAATCGGAATAAAGTTGATTGAAGGTTCCGAGCAAACGACTTTGAACATCCGGATCAGAAAAAACATCGTAAGAAAAAACAACATCCTCAGAAGTAAGTTTTATTCCATCCGACCAAAAAATATCATCGCGCAAGTAAAACTTAATGTAGGAAGAATCTTCCGACCATCGCCAACTTTGGACAATCATGGGATATGGATCTAGTTCACCTCTTTCAGAATTCCATCTAAAATCCAGCAAACCGGGATAAAGCAAATCCGCAATAGCGCTTTCTTCATAGCTGAATGCAAACAGCGAACTAAATGTCTGAACATCTGCAGAAATTCCGATGACAATACGATTATTAGTTGTAGATTGTTTTGAATCGCATGCAATTATAAGTAATGAAAGAAAGAAAAGAAGCAGAAGATTTATATTTTTTTTATTCATTAAGAAGAATGTGTATTACAAATAGTAATTTCTCATGTCAATTTATTATTTTGTTGAGTAAAAGAAAAACAACATTTTTACTGATGCTTAGTGTAGACATAAATTCAGTTTCAATTCTTGATGAGGAAAAAAGACGAACAATTCTTAATGACATCAATTTTGAAATCGAGAAAGGTAAAGTCTATACAATTCTTGGGAAGAACGGCTCGGGCAAATCAACTCTTATAAAATCACTCACAGCACTTCTTCCAAAAATAGAATATGAAGTAAAAGGAGAAGTTTTTTTTAATGAAACTGATTTACTAAATTGTTCAGAAGACGAATTAAGGGAGATAAGAAAGCATAATATTAGTTATGTTTTTCAAGATGCTGCTAATAGTTTTGATCCTCTGAAAAAGATTAAGTACTACTTTGATCTTTCAAACATAAGTCCGCTTAAAATCGAAGAACTGCTGCTTTTCTTTTTACTGCCCACATATAAAAAATTATCCGGTCTCCATTCATATGAGTTGAGCGGCGGTATGGCTCAAAGGCTTTTAATTGTTCTTGCTTTGCTAGCAAATCCGGACATCCTGATTCTGGATGAGCCGACTTCAGGAGTTGATTATGCAGTAATGAATCTTATCCTCTTAAAAATAAAAAATTTTACTAGAGACAATGATAAATCAGTTCTGATCGCTACACAGGATATTAACTTTGCGCTTAAGTCATCTGACCATATTGCGTATTTGTCTGAAGGAAATCTCACTCGTTTTTATAACCCCGATGAGTTCTTAAATTCAACTGATGATAAAATGAAAAACTTTATCCATTCATTTAAAGAGATAAGCAATGCCTCTGCTTAAAGTTGAAAATATTTCATACTCGGTTGTGGTTAACGAAGAAAGCAAAAAGCAGTTCGATATTTTAAAGAAAGTTTCATTTGAAGTTGAGAGTAGTGAGATTTTGGGAGTTTGCGGTGAATCCGGTGGAGGCAAATCAACGCTTGCAAAAGTAATTGCAGGATTGATTAAACCTGACAGCGGCAAGATAACTTTAAATTCTAAATCTAATAATAAAAAAAGCAGTCCAATTCAAATTCTTTTCCAGAACCATGGAGAAGTCCTAAATCCATATAGAAAAATTTCAAGTGTGGTAGACGAAGTGTTAGTCATCAACAGAATTGATAAAAAATATATTGCAAAGGGAAGAGAAAATATTTTAAGCTCTGTTGGATTCCCAAAAGAACTTTATGACCGAAGAGGATATCAGTTAAGTGGTGGCGAACAGCAAAGAGCAGCGCTTGCAAGATTACTTGCTACTAATCCTGTTTTACTAATTCTCGATGAACCATTTTCAGCACAGGATGTTGAATCGCAATTAAATCTTGTAAAGCTTTTCCGAAAACTCAACGAAGAATTTCACCTTACGATGATATGCATTAGTCACGACCTAAAAATTCTGAGAAATCTTACCAACAGGGTGATAATTTTAAAGGATGGTGAGATTGTGGAAAGCGGGGAAACAAGCGAAGTCTTCAGCAATCCCAAAAAAAGTTACACAAGATTTCTTCTTTCTGCCGAAGCACTGGATCTTACTTATGATGAAATACAAGCCTCTTCAAACCAATAAACTTTTTTATAAAAAATCTGAGATGACAAATTGGAATGGATTACAAACCCTGAATCGCTGATAGCACTACTGACTTTAACAGTTCTGGAAATTGTGCTCGGCATAGATAATATTATTTTTATTTCAATCCTATCCGGCAAGCTTCCAAAGGAACAGCAAAATAAAGCAAGACTAATAGGCTTAGCACTTGCAATGATATCCAGAATACTTTTGCTGTTTTCAATCGTGTGGATAATGAAATTAACGATACCATTGTTTACTGTACTTGGACAGGAAATAAGTGGAAGAGATATAATACTTATTGCAGGCGGATTATTCTTAATCGGGAAAAGCACTTTCGAAATTCACGATAAACTTGAAGGAGAGGACAGCCACAGTTCCGGCAGAGCGGTAAAATCATTTTCAAATGTAATTGTTCAAATATTGCTGCTTGATATTGTATTTTCACTGGATTCGGTTATTACTGCAGTTGGTATGGCAAAAGAATTAATAATTATGGTTCTTGCAGTAGTCATTGCCGTGATTGTAATGATGGTATCATCAAAAGGCATAAGCGATTTTGTTGAAAAACATCCGACTGTTAAAATGCTTGCACTCTCATTTTTATTGTTGATTGGTGTATCACTCATAGCAGAAGGATTTCAACAGCACATTCCAAAGGGCTACATATATTTTGCAATGGCGTTTTCGGTTTTTGTTGAAATGTTAAATCTGAAAATGAAAAGTAAAAGGAAACCAGTTGTATTGAGGAACAGGTTTGCAGAGGAAAAAGGGAATTGACGTAACCACTAATATGATAAACAAAACCCCCGCTTATGTTATTAAGCAGGGGTTGGAGAAAATGAATTAAGTTGTTAGAGTTACTTAAGTAATATCATTTTCTTAGTTTCAACAAAATTTCCCGATATTAGTTGATAGAAATACACTCCGCTTGGTAAATTGGTTGCATTAAATTCAACCTCATAACTACTTGCTGGTTTTTCTTCGTTGACTAATGTTTGTATTTCTTTGCCAAGTATGTCAAATACTTTAATGACTACTCTTGATGATTGTGGAATTGAATATTTTATTTTTGTACTCGGATTAAAGGGATTAGGATAACATTGCTCTAACTTATATTCTTTTACCAGTTCATTTGAGTGATCGTGGATGCCTGTCGGTGTGCTTCCAATGCCCGGAATTACCTGCACCCCGAGCGAGTTGAGATCAAATGAGGTGCCGACACTGAAGTCGAGCACACCATCGCCGGTGAAGTCTCGGACCCGGATGTCAATCAGGTTCCCCGCGGCGCCGTAGCGTCGATGCGGCTCCTCGAACGTGCCGTCTCCAAGGTTCAGATGAACAGAGACGTCGTGGGAGTAGTAGTTCGAGAGCAAGACATCCGCGTCGCCATCCTGATCCACGTCGCCGATGTCCATGCCTGTCGAGCCGGATGGATCTCCGGCGTAGATCTGCCTAGTCTGGAACGTTCCGTCCCCGTTTCCCAAGATCACGGTGAGATGGGCACCGGGCGTACTGCTCGGATAACTGTGGGCCCCCTGCCCAACAAGATCGATGTGGCCATCCGCATTGAGATCGAGAGCGGTGAGGTCGTGTGTTCCCTCCGGCGCGTTCAACAAAACCTGGACACCGTAAGTGCCGTCCCCATTTCCGAACCACAGATTGATGCCGAGAGACATGGTGGCAGCGAGATCCAGCTTCCCGTCCTCGTCGAAGTCGCCGGCGGTGATACCGAACATGCCTGCCGGTGCTTCGACCGTGTAGGGCGGAGCAAAGGTGCCGTTGCCGTTGTTCTTGTTCACATAGATGTGCTTCTCGATGTAGCCGAAGCAAGCCAGAAGCTCCGCGAGTAGCACATCGAGATCACCGTCGTTGTCGATGTCGAAGACTCCGAGATCCCAGGTACCGCAGGTGCCTACCGGCCAGTTGGTGAGCGGACCGAAGTTGCCGCCTCCGGTATTCATGCGAGTCTTGAAATCATAGGGCGGTGAGAACGAGTCGTCGGCCCAGACGAGATCCAGCAGACCGTCGCCGTTGAGGTCGCGCAGTTTGACCTTGCGTGCCACCTGACCGGATGGGTAATCCTCGTAAGGGGCAAAAGTTCCGTCCCCGAGGTTTCGAAACACTCTGACTCCAAAGAAGCCGCAAGATGCGATGTCCTCGTCACCATCGTTGTCAATGTCTCCTGCATCCATGTCACGATCTATGCCATTGAGTGGATAGACGGGATGGGTTGAGAAGTTTGCATCGCCAGGATTGAGGTGAACCGACACTGCCCGCGATCCTTCCGCAGGTATCACCACGTCGATGTCGAGGTCGCCATCGATGTCAACCGGACAGACGGCGGTGGGAGACTCGCCGGCAATGTACCGCGTTGCCGCGCCGAAGTTGCCAATACCGTCGGCCGGAAGCACGGCCCATCCGACCTCACCATCCCCCACCCAGCAAACCACAATGTCCTCCCAGCTGTCGCCCGTCACGTCGGCGGTTGCGAGATTCGCGGTGCCAGTACTTCCCCCCACGAGGGGATAGATCTCGTAAGGATCGAATGTGCCGTCTCCCTGGTTGCGAAAGAGCGATACAGCACCCCTGTCGTCGGGGATGTACACCTGCATGAATTGGCAGGAGAAAACAAAATCAAGATCACCG
>JAOTUT010000351.1 GCA_029863735.1 Ignavibacteria bacterium | reverse complement strand
CAAATTATTTCATACTCTATCTCTATAACCTAATGCAAAATTGAAACGCATCTCTTTGATATACAGTTAATCATAACACCACAGTAATTCCATACAAAAATTGTCGTCTTTAAGGTTTTCGTTAGTCAATAACAAGCTACTTTTGATACTATTTATCGTTTAGATACAGCATAATTATCAACTGGTGTCATAATATTTTAAAATATAATGTAAATAAAATGGCTTTATTGTTGCAAAAAAAACGGATTGCCACTCAGTAGTCGAGGGATGTTATGCTATTTATCTACATTGCGATTTTGATCGCTCTTTCCATAAGTCTTTATAAAAAACTAAAGGCTATGTGATGGTAGTGATCCGGAAAAATGGCAATCTTACAGTTTATTTTAACAGAATTAACACACCAAAAATTAATACTGAAAATCCTTCCAGGGAACCTATTGTTAACAAGACTGAATACAATGGGAATACATTCAGGGAATCGGAAAAGAATCAAATACAAATTCCGACTGAAAGAGTTCAGAGAATGAGCGAATCAATTCTTGAAACTAAAAATCAAGAACGCATCAGAAAAAAACTGAATCCAGAGCAAAGATAATAACAAAGTGGTATTTAATATTCGTAACGGTTTAGGCAGCCGTTATATGTCAATGGTTGTGGTGAAGGTTAATTGACAGCAAATTTATTATAACCAATTCCCCTTCCGAAAAGACCAGATTATTGTTTCAAAATAAACTATTTTCTCATTTTTAAATGTTTTTCCTTCAAAAAAATGTAGTTTTGTAGTATCTAGGAATGGCATTATTGTAGACTTCTTTTAGAGTCTTTTAATGGATTTTAATAATCATTAAAGAGAATAATATGGAAAACTTCAGTCTAAAAATCGTAGATCATATTGCAATAATAAAAGTTGAGCTCATTTCAGCAACCCTGAGGGACTCACAAGCGCTTTGGGATCTGATGGACATAAATTCAATATTTGAAAAGCAAAAAATTATTATTGACCTTTCCACTTGCACTTCTATTGATTCAACATTCATAGGAATGATTGTAAAAATTTTCAGACGAGTTGATGAGAATAATAGCACCTTGAAGTTGGTATTTCCTCAGATAAATGAGTTGGATTCATTTCGTGTAATCGGCATAACAAAAATTTTAGACTGTTTTGATACAGTTCAAAACGCTGTTGAGAGCTACAATCCGGATTCTTCTGTATCTAAAATAGACTTCGACAAAAAGGATCTCTTACATTAAATGTCCAATTGAGGAAATTTATATCTTCATTCAGGATTTACCGTTTTTAAATAAATACAAATTCGCCCTCCTGATAGCGTAAATATTTTTTTATCCTCGATTTAGTCCTTTATCATATTCAAAAAAACTTACTATTACATTTTTCATCCATCTGGATAGGAGAGATGAAAATTATTTTTTCTAATTTAGTATCCTAAAATTCATCATTTATGAGGCACTCATGAAAAACACAAAATTTCTTTTTTTAATTATCACTTTGTTACTCTCATTTCCACTCTTTTCTCAGGAAGATCAATATTCTTCAGAAATTGATAGCTCAGTCCCGGAACTATCCGACTTCCATGAAGTTATCTATCCAATCTGGCACACCGCTTATCCTGAAAAAAATTATGCAATGTTGAAAGAAATGTTACCGGAAGTTAATTCAGGAGCAGAAAATATTTACTCAGCAAAGTTACCCGGAATTCTCCGGGATAAGCAGGAAGAGTGGGTTGAAGGCGTTGAAAAGTTTCGCACTTCAGTTGAACAATACAATATGGCAATGAAGGGAACCGATGAAACAGCAATGTTAAAAACAGCAGAAGAACTTCATTCAGACTTCGAAATGCTTGTTCGCATAATAAGACCTGTTACTAAGGAAGTGGAGGAATTCCATAAGGTGCTTTATATGATCTATCATAATTATTGGCCGAATAAAGATATGATAGAGTTTGGTGAAGCAGTCGATAACCTTGAGATACGTGCTGAAGAATTAAATAAGTGTGTATTACCCAAGTGGGCTGCGGACAAATCAGAAGCATTTATGGAACAATCTCAGAAATTGTATGAATCGACAAATAATTTAAAAACTTTGAAAGATTCTGATGCAGATGATACTCAGCTTGATAAGGCTGTTGAAGATGTACATAACAATTATGTTGCCTTGGAAGCTCTATTTGATAAGTAATCCTTAAATATCTGATTTGATCATTAATAATTACCAGCTGATCGTAAAGTCCCTGTCTTAAAAGTCAGGGACTTTTTTTACTTTAATTTGAAACCATTCTGTGCTTATAGCATCTGATTTTGAGAATAAAAATTCCAATTACTTAAGTATGAGCAATATGAAATTAGTTGAAAATCTTGACGCTAAATCATTCGAGAAAAAAGTAGCAGATGATAAAGATGCTGTACTTTTGGATGTTCGCACTCCTATGGAACACCAAATGGAAAGGATACCTAATTCAATTCTAATAGATATTTACAATCCAATGTTTATGCAAGAAGTTGAAAAACTTAATAAGAATAAAAGTTACTATGTTTATTGCCGAAGTGGGAATAGAAGTTTTCACGCCGGAAATTATATGCTTACAGTTGGATTTGATAAAGTATACAATCTTCAGCTGGGGATTATTGGTTGGCACGGTGAAAAAGAATTTAATATTTAGTCGTAAGTAGAAGGATCAATAAATGTTTTTTGAACGCATATATGAAAAAGGACTAGCACAGGCTAGCTACCTGATAGGATGTCAGGCAACTAAGGAGGCAATAGTAATTGATCCTAAGAGGGATATTGATACATACATTCAAATTGCCGAAAGAGAAAATCTTAAAATAACTCACATC
>JAOTUT010000350.1 GCA_029863735.1 Ignavibacteria bacterium | reverse complement strand
CTGATTGGTCAGAAGATCGTCGGAATCTTTATTGTCCGTTTTAGATAAATGAACAATTGTGTTTGCGAATCCGTGTGTTACTCCGTATTCCTTTTTCAGAAAATTGACTAACTCTGAATGTTTTGAAAAAGATTTTTTAGCTAAAAGTGCCTTCCACTGTTCCAATGATTTTCCAGTTTTTTCTGGCATATTGTCAATCATTGTTTTAAGTGCAGTATCCATATTATTTCCTTTCTTTATCTGGTTCTCAATAAGCGAGATTAAAAAATTTTATCCAAGATCACAATGCTTTTTATGATTTAAATATAAAAAGTTATTTGCTGAACACCAGTTTTGCACTTTCGCCAACGACTTGGCTGACACGGTCGCACCGTGGCAGAAAACGGCATTCACGTCACGGTGCGACCGTGATTTCCACAGAATTATTACTTACGGCGTAATTACTTGCCATAGAAATCGATTTTCTTCATTAAACTTCATCATTCTTTCCAAAGAAAACAACGAAAAGTTTAAATAGCCTCAAAAAAAGGGCGAAAAGTTATTTCGGGTGAAGCGGGGGCGTTCAATTAAACGCTCTTTTATTTAAGTTAGAATATTCTTAATAACAATTAATATATGAACAGAATTGACCGGCTCATAGCAATCCTGACCACGTTGCAATCCAAAAGGTTTGTAACGGCTCAGTTCATTGCAAAGAAATATGAAATCAGCGTTCGCACAGTATACCGGGACTTGAAAGCTCTGGGTGAAATTGGCGTTCCTATTTACTTTGAGAATCAGAAGGGATATTCAATCCTGAAAAGTTTTTTCCTTCCACCAATTTCTTTAACAACGGAAGAAGCAAATTCTCTTATTCTTGTTTCAACACTTTCTGAAAAATTTGGTGATAAAACAACTCAGAACAATATTGAGAGCGCTATTGGCAAGATTAAAGCTGTAATAAGATCAGCAGATAAAGACAAAATCGATTTGTTGCATTCTCAAATTAAAATTTACAATGCTCCTGATGAACCCGAGAAACCTGATCTTTTAACCGAGATTCAAAATTCAATCATTAACAAGGAAATCCTGAAGATTGAATACATAAACAATAATGAGGAAAAAAGTCGCAGAGAGGTTGAACCAATTGGTTTAACTTTTTATTCTAATCAATGGCATTTAATAGCCTGGTGCTGGAAGCGAAAAGCCTACAGAGATTTTAAAGTAGCGCGAATAATTGATTTAAAAAACCTTAACGAGAAGTTCAGAAAACCGAAGCACTTTGATATCAACGAGTATATAAAATCACTTTCTTAAAAATGACTGACATAGGGCTGTCAGTGAGTATGTTTATGTTTATCTTTATTGTGATAAAAAAAAAGAAAGTGTTGATATGGAGCAGATATACAAAAATTGTCAAAGCTGCGGTATGCCTCTGAAAAAATCGCCAAACGGAGGTGGAACTAATGCCGATGGTACAACTAGCAAAAGGTTTTGTGCTTATTGTTTTGAAAATGGTCAATTCAAAAATCAGGATTGGACCGTTAATCAAATGCAGGATTTTGTGAAAGGGAAAATGAAAACGATAGGGTTCCCCGGCTTTTTGGCAGGCCTTTTCACTAAAAACATTCCCAAACTTGAAAGATGGCGTAACAAATGAGCGTTATTAATAAACTTGCCTCATCACTTAATCGCAGAGATGAAGTACCAAACCAGGAATTGGCAAAACAATTGGCGGACAAGAGCGACAAAAAAGCAATTAAAGAACTTATTGATAATCTCAATAATAAAAGCAAAGATTTACAGCATGATTGCATCAAAGTGCTATATGAAATCGGGGAAATTAAACCAAAACTTATTAGCGGCTATGTTAAAGAATTTATTGCGTTGCTCGATAATAAAAATAACCGGCTGCAATGGGGAGCAATGACAGCAATTAATACAATCGCTCTTGAAAATCCAGAGCTAATTTATAACACACTTACAAAAATTATTTCAACTGCTGAAAGAGGCTCTGTAATCACAAGAGATTACGCAGTAAATATTTTGATAAAACTTTGTTCAATAAAGCAGTATTCAAAAAATGCTTTTTCCCTTTTAAACGAGCAAATTCTAAGAAGTCCCGTCAATCAATTGCCAATGTATGCGGAAAAAGCGATGACTATCATCAATGATAATAATAAGAATCTTTTCATTAAGACATTAACAATAAGACTAGATGATATTGAGAAAGAGAGTAAAAGAAAACGGATTGAAAAAGTAATAAAGAAGTTCAGTTAATTGTAAACATTTCATTTGGTTTTATTTTCCCTTATCATCCTTCCCCAAAGAAAAGAACGAAAATATTTAAAATAAAAAAGAGGCACATTGTGCCCCGCTTGATATTAGTTAATTTTAATAATTTTCAGGTTACGCTTTCATAAATTTAAATGTAATAGCTGAATATGTAAATATTCTTTTGGCAGAGTCGGCTCGGTTGGACACTCGATTGGTAATATGAATCAGCAGTGTGTTAATTATGTATTCGATGAATCATCAAATAGTTCCATCAAGTCGTTCAGTTCTTTTCTATGAGCTGATCTTATTTGAAGTGCTGTAATTAGTGTGATGCAAATAACCATTATTAATAAGATATAAAGAATTGTCATATTTCGTCCTCATTTTTCAGTTTGTTGTAATTATTGGATTTATGAGGTCAATTTTACTTATGATTTTTATTCAGGATTAAGTTGTAAATGTATTTGGACAATTTTGGCGGGTTCTTTCCTTTGATTACTGTTTTTGTCTCCATTCCCGACAACTTTCTTAACAGGATTATTTAGGACTTTGAGGGCATCCTGCATGGAATGATATACTTTAAAGACTGAAGATATCTCAC
>JAOTUT010000121.1 GCA_029863735.1 Ignavibacteria bacterium | reverse complement strand
GGATCAACGATAAAGACCTGGTGATTGTTTCACCAAATGAGCAGGCTAAAAATGGAGACATTGTTGTTGCTATGCTGAATGATGAAGCAACAGTAAAGACATTTGAGTTTATAAATAATAATATTAGACTAATCGCTGAGAACAATGCCTACACACCAATTGAAGTTAAGAGTCAGGATGACTTTAAACTGCTAGGTAAAGTTAAAGGTGTTGTTCGATGGTTAAATTAATAAGGAGCAGTAAAATGAAAACAGATATTTTTATCCAGGCTATCAGAAAAAGAAACAATCTTCAGTTTCTCTATGGTTTACAGGAGGTTAATTTGGAGCCATATTATATATCTAAAAACATAGTGGGTAAAAAAGTAATTTATGGACGAATAAGAAACTCCAATGAAATCAGAAAATTTGAATATAATAAAATTGCGAACATCAGGATAATTGAGTCATTTAGATTTTCACCACGCATTCCAATTGATTCTTTTGCATCATGAAGCAGGATTTGATTATGAACATTTCAGAAAGAAAATCAATAGATCTTTTAGTCAATGAATTTTGGCGACTTGGATTCTTCACATTGAGTAGAAGATTTGGAACATATTTACCTGAGCCTGAAAACATTGGCAGGTTTAAAGTTGACGTAATTGGAAGGCAGAAAGAAAAGTACGCGATTGGTATAACATTAAATAAGGAAGATATTTTCAGTTCAGATCTTATTGAAAAAATTAATTACCTAGCCTCAAGAAAAACAAGATCATCAGAAAAACCAATTATGCTGCTTATTGGTGTGCCTGACATTTACTTTAAGCAGGTAAAAGAAATTTTATTGAATGTGGATGAAAAGTTCAGAAAAAATATTAAACTCACTCGAATAGTAGAAGAAAGCGTCGAAAGTCGCCGGGATAACCTTCAAACTCAGCAGGTAATATTTTCCTGAAAATATTTTTATTGTTTCTCCACTCTCTATTTTTGCCTTTATTCCATTCAACAAACCAGATAATATTAACCTATCTTTTTGATTTAAATGTTTTGTTTTTGTTTACCTTGATTTTATAGGACTTCGGCTATAATTTTACAGGCTTCATCAATTTAAGATTTTAAGATTGGCCAGAAAAAAAACACAGTCTAATAGTGCTCTTCGGGAAGAATTGAAAAAGAGCGGCGATATCCCCGCTCATATTGCTATAATTATGGATGGGAACGGACGTTGGGCAAAAAAGCGTGGATTGCCCCGGGTTGCTGGGCACAGAAAGGGGGTTGAAACCGTTCGCGACATTGTTGAAGTGTGTGCTGAAATAGGAGTAAAATACCTCACTCTTTATACTTTCTCAACAGAAAATTGGAAAAGACCGAAAGATGAAGTTTCTACTTTGATGAGACTTTTACTGAAAAGCCTAAAAGATAGACTTGATGAATTGAACAAAAACGATATAAAATTAACCTGCATTGGAAACATTGAGTCACTCCCGACCGTCGTACAGAAGCAACTTTATGAAGATATTGATCGGACCAAGAATAATAAACGAATGACATTAAATCTGGCTTTAAGTTACAGTGGCAGATGGGAGTTATTAGAAGCTGTTAAAAATATATCTCATAAAATTGCAGACGGAAAACTAACTCCGGACAATATTACAGAGAAAATTATATCAGATCATCTGACTACCAAAAATATGCCTGAACCTGAATTGATCATACGAACAAGTGGTGAATTCAGAGTAAGTAACTTTTTGCTATGGCAAATTGCTTATTCCGAATTTGTTATTCTCGATGTCTATTGGCCTGAATTCTCAGATAATCATTTATATGAGGCAATCAGACAATATCAAAAACGTGAGCGAAGGTTTGGTAAAGTGAGTGAGCAAATTCACAATCCTGAAAACAAAAATCAAAAAAAGGATTCCCCTGTTGAAATTTTATAGGCTGCTAGTTCTTTTTTTAGCCTGTCTACTTTCTATCTCTGCTTTTCCTCAGGGAACACAGAAGAGTTATAAGATTCTCGGAATCTCAGTAGAAGGAAATAAATCTACCGACGCTACCACTATAATCGCAAACAGCGGATTGAAAGTAGGCAGCGAAATTCAGGTGCCCGGGGATCAATCTTTAAACGCAATACGTCAGCTATGGATTCTGAATATTTTTTCTGACATCAAAATTTTAATTGATAGAGAAATTGACGAAGGTATCTTTTTACTAATAAAAGTTGAAGAATACCCAAGACTTGAAAGGGTTGTTATTGAAGGAAATGATGAAATAGATACAGACGAAATTGAAAAGAAAATTACCTTCCTTAGAGGAACTGTAATCTCACCCCAGGCAGTTTCAAAATTAAAAATAAGAATTAAAGATTTATATACTGAGGAAGGATTTCTTAACGCAAAAATAATTGATAACATATATGAATTTTTTAGTGCGGATACTTCAGATGGCGATATTACAGTTACCTGGAGGAACAAAAAAGATTTTTCTGATGAATATAACCTGCTCTATGAAAGTGACGATCAATCTTATTCAAATCTGATTCCAAGAATAAAAGATAGAGTGTTACTAAAGCTGAACATTGAGGAGGGTGATGAAGTAATTGTCAGAGAAATTGAAGTTAATGGTAATGAAGTATTTGATGACGATGAACTTACCAGTGAAATGGAAGAGACAAGCGAATCTGTTTGGTGGCAGTTCTGGACAAGTGCACAATTTAAACCCAAAGATTTTGAAAAAGACAAACAACTGATAATCGACTATTACAAACAGAATGGCTATAGAGATGCAGAGATTTTGGATGATTCTTTAATCTACTACAACGATAATAAAGACTTAAAAATTGTGCTGGATGTTTATGAAGGTCCTCAGTATAAAATCAGAAACATAACCTGGGAAGGCAATACAGTATATCCGGATGAAGTCCTTAATCAAAGACTGGAATTTACAACAGGCGATGTGTATGATTATAAAAAATTTCAACAGAATCTTCGCGGTAATGAAGCGCAATCTGATATTTCCGCTCTCTATTTAGATAACGGCTATTTAACTTTTAATGCGCAAGCAGAAGAAAAGAAAGTTTCCCCTGATTCAATTGATATTCATGTAAGAATTGAAGAGCGTAACCAGTTTAGAATTTCACGTGTAGAAATACAAGGAAATAATAAGACAAAAGATAAAGTCATTAGAAGAGAACTGTACACAATCCCTGGTGATTATTTTAACCGCGCATTTCTATTCAGAAGTGTGCAACAACTTGCAAACCTTCAGTACTTCAGCGCAGAAGGTCTTTACGGACCAAAAGGCATTGATACAAAACTTGACAGCGATAGTACTGTTGCAGTTACTTTCAACGTAGAAGAAAAATCAAGTGACTACCTCAATGCATCTGTTGGTTATAGCGGGAGCTTCGGATTCAGTGGTTCAATCGGTGTAACCCTTACGAACTTTTCCATCACAGAACCTTTCTCTCTTGGCGGTGGGCAAATCTTAAATTTCAACTGGCAGTTCGGTTTTGGAAACATCTATCGTACGTTTACAGTTGGTTTTACTGAGCCATGGATGTTTGACACACCTACTTCTGTTGGAATTGATTTTTTTGATACTCGTCAGCAATATGTTTATGACTTACGTCAGACAGGCAGCACTTTAAGAGTTGGAAGAAGACTAAAATGGCCAGATGATTTCTTTTATGTTCAGGGAAGATTAAGATATCAATACAACAATGTTCTTCAAGGTCAACAGTACTACAGGGAGGGAATAACTCAACAATTCACAATCGGAGCTACTTTAAGCAGAAGAAATATTGATAATCCAATCTTTCCGTCTATTGGTTCAATAGTGACTCTTGATTTGGAACTTTCAGGACAGCCCTTACTTCCCGGTGATGTAGATTATCTAAAGACCTTATTTAAAGTGGAATGGTATAAGCGCCTTTTTAACTCTAATAGAATAGTACTGTATACACTTGCGGATTTTGGATACTTGCGCGAAACAGTTTCTGGAACACCAATCCAGCCATTTGAATTTTTCTATATGGGGGGTAATGGATTAATAATTGCGACAGTTCCGTTAAGAGGCTATGATGACAGAAGCGTTGGTTCACGCAACATATTTGGAGAAGTTATTGGAGGAAGAGTCTATTCAAAAATTGGAGCTGAGCTTCGTTTTGCAATCACTCTTGAACCTATCCCATTATACCTTTTAACTTTTGCTGAAGCAGGAAATGTTTTTGAAAGTTTTGAGAAAACAGATATTTTTAATCTGGTGAGATCGGTTGGATTCGGGGCAAGAATCTTAATTAATCCTATTGGTTTATTAGGCTTCGATTTCGGATATGGATTTGATAGGGAACAGGTACAAGGATTACCACCCGAGTGGTTATTTCATTTTCAATTTGGAAAAGGTTTTTAATTTTTTTACTATTTACAATAACATAAGGAAAAATTCACGTGAGAAGTTATCTTTTATTTATTCTATTGATTTCGACAGTAACAATATTTGCACAAAATCAGCAAAAAATTGGATATGTTGACTCTCAAATAATTCTTACCCAATTACCTGAAGCCATTAAAGCTCAGAGTGATCTGGATGCAATGACAAGCATTTGGTCAAATCAGGTTGATTCTATGAAGCTTGCATTACAGCAACAATATGCTGATGTTCAAAAGCAATTAGCCACTATGACCGAGGATCAAAAGCAGATTAAACAGAAGGAATTAATTGAGAAAGAACAGCAAATTTACGCCTTCCAGAACAAGAAGTTTGGTCAGCCGAACGGAGAAATCTATCTAAAACAAGAAACAATCTTTGAACCAGTTAAAAAGAAAATTTATGCGGCGATAGAGCAAGTAGCAAAAGATGAAGGTATGCATTTCATCTTTGATAAAAGCGGGGATATATTATTGCTTTATGCAGATACTTCGTACGATATTACCTTCAAAGTTCTTGATAGTTTAAAAAGAGGCAAATAATTTCATTTGTTTTAATGAGCAGGTTCTTTCTCTTTGCAGAAAGAACCTGTAATTAAAAATTTTTACGCTCCGGAGTATTTATGAAATCAACATTCATTTCTTTTCTTATTACTTTTTCACTTCTATCCTCAATTAGCATTGCTCAGTTAAAAATCGGTTATGTTGATTCAGATACAATTTTGGATAATTCCCCCGATATGCAGGATGCAAGACAAAAGATTGACGCTTTAATTCAGGAATGGCAGACGGAAGTAAGAAGAATGGAGTCTGAACTAAAGGCGAAGCAGGATGATTATGAGAAAAGAAAACTAATTATGACCGAACAAACCAATTCAGAAGCCCTTGCGGAAATTGCAAAGCTTCAAAAGGAATTAGGCGACTATCGTGATAAAAAGTTTGGAGCAAACGGAGAATTATTTCAGAAGCAAAATGAAGTAATGAAGCCTATCCAGAACAAAGTATTCACAATAATTCAAGAGATAGCAACTGAAGAAGAGCTAGATTTTGTTTTTGACAGAAGTGGTGATATAATTTTTCTTTATGCTAAACCTGATTATGATCTTACGGCGAAAGTAATTGAAAGATTAAAACTTGAATAAAAGTTTAAATATTAAGCTATCTGAAATTGCAAAACTAGTAGAAGGAAAGCTCGTTGGTGATCCAGAAGTTATTATTAACTCTGTA
>JAOTUT010000078.1 GCA_029863735.1 Ignavibacteria bacterium | reverse complement strand
ATTGACGAGGCTGGTAAAGGGGATATTACTTTTTTATATCTGGACTCTTTTGAAAAATATTTCGCCTCAACCGGTGCATCTGCAATTTTTGTTAAGTCTGATTTCAATAAATCCCGAAGTGATATTTCTTACATTGAAGTTAAAGAACCTGAAAAAGCCTTCGCTTATATTCTTAAAAAATTCTTTTCTCCAAAATTTGAACTTGACGGTATTGATAAAACTGCTTTCGTAGATACAACCTCATTGCTAGGTAAAAACGTTACGCTGGGTAAGAATGTTGTGATTGGTGCAAATTGTAAGCTCGGTGATAATGTTAGAATATTCCACAATACAGTTCTTCTCGAAAATGTTGAAGTTGGGGATGAGACTATCCTCTTTCAGAATGTCAGCGTTCGGGAGGGTTGTAAGATTGGTAAACAGGTTATCATTCATCCGGGTACTGTAATTGGAGCAGATGGTTTCGGATATCAAAAGGATGCGCAAGGTGTTTACAATAAAGTTCCTCAAATCGGTAATGTTATAATAGAAGATGATGTGGAAATCGGAGCAAACTCAACAATTGACCGAGCTGCTTTAGGAAGTACAATTATTGGGAAAGGAAGTAAAATTGATAATCTTGTTCAGATTGCGCATAACGTTTCATTAGGAAATAATACTATAATGTCTGCACAAAGTGGTATTTCCGGCAGTGTTAAAGTTGGTAATAATTCAATCATTGCAGGTCAGGTAGGTATATCAGGGCATCTGGAGATTGGAGATAACGTTATTTTGATAGCACAATCAGGAGTCTCCAAATCAATAACAAAATCCGGAATATACTTTGGTTCACCTGCTAAAGAATTTAAGACAGCAAAAATTCTGGAAGCTCATTTCAGAAACATTCCTGAATATGTAGAACGAATCAAAAAACTGGAGGAAGAAATCAGACAGCTCAAGGAAGAAAAAAATCAAAAGAAACCCTGATACTTCGAAGTACTCCAATACTCTGCCTTTATTGGATTTCAAGCCTCATCTTGCTAATTTTCCAATCAGTTAAAACTTTCAAATCGTAAAACAAATCAGGTTTCTAAATGTTAGAACAGCAGAGAACGATTTCCAAACCAGTCTCAATGTCTGGAATTGGAATTCACACAGGAACAGAATGCAAACTCACCTTTAAACCAGCTCCCGAAAATCACGGAATAAAGTTCGTTCGGGTTGACTTGGGCGGCAATCCTGAGATTCCTGCCATTGCAGATAATGTTGTTGATGTATCACGAGGGACCACCATTGGAATAGGCGATGCAAAAGTCCACACAGTTGAACATGTTTTAGCTGCAATTATGGGTTTGCAGATTGACAATATAATTATTGAAGTTGATGGAATTGAGCCTCCGGTTGGTGATGGAAGTTCACTGCCATTTGTTGAAGTTTTACAGAAAGCCGGCTTTGAACAGCAGGAAGCTCCCAAAGATTACCTGATAATAGATCAGACAATAATGCATCACGAAGACGACAGGCAGGTAGATATTGTTGCTTTACCGCTTGATGATTATCGTGTTACAGTTATGGTGGATTATCAAAATCCGGCACTTGGCAGTCAGCACACAGGACTTTTTGATTTTGAAAAAGAATTTGCAACTGAGTTTGCACCTGCGAGAACATTTTGCTTTCTGAGTGAAGTTGAAGAACTCGCTGATCAGGGATTGATAAAAGGCGGCGACATTGATAACGCTGTTGTAATTGTTGATCATAAGTTAAATGAGAGTCAGCTTAAAGAGCTTGGCAACAAAATTGGAATAAAAGAAAAAATAAGTTTAGGCGAAAACGGAATACTGAATAACAAACAGCTAAGATTCAGAAATGAACCAGTCAGGCATAAACTTCTTGATTTGATTGGAGATCTTGCATTGATTGGTGCACCATTGAAAGCTCAGATATTAGCTGCTCGTCCCGGTCATAAAGCAAATGTTGAATTTGCAAAACAGGTCAGGAAACTTTATCAGCAGAAGAAGCTGTTGAAGAAATTTCAGTTTGTAAAAAAAGCAGGTGTTGTATTCGATGCTAATGCAATCCAACGAATACTTCCTCACAGGTATCCATTCCTACTTGTTGATAAAATTATTGATATGGAAATAGATAAAAGAGTAGTTGGAGTTAAATCAGTAACGGCAAACGAACCATTCTTCCCCGGACATTTTCCCGGTAATCCAATAATGCCAGGAGTGTTGATTCTTGAAGCAATGGCACAAACCGGCGGAGTTTTCCTTTTAGGGTCTATCGCCAATCCACAAGATCATCTTGTTTATTTCATGCAAATCAACAATGCTAAATTCAGAAAGCCGGTCGTTCCTGGTGATCAGTTATTTATGGAAATGGAACTTGTTCAGAAAAAAAGTAAAATTATTTTGATAAAAGGAAAATCATACGTAAACGAAGTCCTTGTTGCTGAAGCTGATTTTATGGCTGGTCTTGTTGATAAACCAAAAGAAAGCGATTCATCAGAAGCAAAATGAAAAACATACATCCTACCGCAATAGTGAACCCCGATGCTAAGCTAGGTGATAATTTATCAGTTGGCCCCTATGCTATAATCGAAGGAGATGTCGAAATAGGAGAGGATTGTTCTGTTGGTCCGCACGCTGTCATCTACAGCGGAGCAAGAATAGGAAACCGAGTAAAAATATTTCAGGGAGCTTCCGTTGCTAATCTTCCTCAGGATTTGAAATTTTCTGGTGAACCTACTCTGTTTATTATTGGTGACGATACAATAATTCGTGAGTTTGCAACCTTACACAGAGGTACTAAAGAAACCGGCAAATCTCAGGTTGGAAAAAATTGCTTATTTATGGCATATAGCCATGTTGCTCATGATTGTTCCGTGGGTGATAATTGTATTATTGCAAACGCTGTACAGATTGGTGGGCACGCACATATTGAAGATTATGTTATTGTTGGAGGCTCTACGCCTGTACATCAGTTTTCATTAATTGGCGAACATGCAATGGTAGCCGGTGGTATCAGGATCACGCAGGATGTACCTCCTTTTATTTTAGCCGCCCATACACCTGCAACTTTTGCCGGAATTAATGCGATTGGGTTACGAAGAAGAGGATTTAAAAATGAAGATATACAGATTTTGAAAGATATTTTCGGTTTGATTTACAATAAATCACATAATGTATCTCAGGCTGCGAAAATTATTGAAGAAAAGTTCGGAAATAATATTTACGCACAAAAAGTTCTGAGCTTCCTAAGCCGGAGCAAAAGGGGAATCGTTGGTAAATGATCTGGAAATTTATTGATACTGGTTTCAATTCAGGCAAGTTTAATATGGATTATGATTTTGAACTCGTCAAAAATTTTTCAGACTTTCCTGTATTGAGAGTTTATCGATGGGAACCTTATTGTATTTCTCTTGGAGCTAACCAGAATTTTAATTCAATTGATCAGGAAAAAACTGCCACAACTGGTTTTGATATTGTAAAGCGTCCATCCGGAGGAAGATCAATACTTCATGCTGAAGAGTTAACTTATTCTGTTGTCTATCCAGTCTCAAATGAAAAGTCACCGAAACAAATCTACCGTGAAATAAATCTTGCATTGAAGAAGGGGCTAATAAATTATAACCCGATGCTTGACAAAATTGAACTTGAACATACTCAACCGCATTTTCCATCTTTCTACAAAGACGCAAAGAGCACTTTATGCTTTGCTGTTTCTGCAATGAATGAACTAAATTATAATGGGAAAAAAGTTGCAGGTAGTGCCCAGCGGAAAATTGGAAATATTATTCTACAGCATGGATCTATTCTCTGCGGAAGTTTTCATAAACGAATCATTGATTATTTGAATCTTCCTATAGAAAAGCTTTGGGAAATAAAAAATGAAATCGGGCTGACTACAACAGAGCTTGAAACCATTCTTGATGAAAAAATAAATTATCGCAAACTATCGCAGGCTATTAAAAAAGGATTTGAAAATCACTTTAATATGAATTTTGTAGAAGAAATATTTTCAGAAACGATTTTACAGGTTAATTAATGTCAGCAGAAAAAGAAATAAGAAGAGTAACTACAAAAGCACTAGAAATTTTAAAGCAAAAAAAAATTAAAATCACTGCACTAACAGCTTACGATTTTATTACTGCAAAAATTTTAAATGATGCCGGAATTGATATTATTCTGGTCGGTGATTCTCTAAGTAATGTATTCCAGGGAAACGAAACAACTCTTCCGGTTACTATGGACGAAATGATTTATCATACAAAAGCCGTAACTAAGGGAGTTAACCGTGCAATGGTTATTGTAGATATGCCTTTTATGTCATACCAGCTTGGTGCAGATGATGGTTTTCGAAATGCCGGCAGAATATTGAAAGAAACTCACGCCGAAGCTGTTAAGCTCGAAGGAGGAAAGCGGGTTGCTGAAACTGTAAGAAAAATTACTGAAAATGGAATTCCTGTAATGGGTCACGTTGGATTAACTCCGCAGAGCATTCACCAGTTCGGCAGTTATAAAGAACGGGGCAAAACAATAAAAGAAGCTGATGAAATTTTTGAGGATGCAAAAATTCTGGAAGAAGCCGGAGCTTTTGCAGTTGTGCTTGAAAAAATTCCTGCAACGTTAGCAAAAAAAATTACTGCTGCACTAACTATTCCTACTATTGGAATTGGTGCAGGAAAATATTGTGATGGTCAGATACTTGTTACTCCGGATATGCTTGCACTCAATGTTGATTTTCATCCACGGTTTGTTCGACATTATTCCAAAATTGCAGAAGAAATTAATAAAGCAGTCAGGAGTTATATATCAGATGTAAAAAAAGGCGGCTTCCCTTCTGCCAAAGAAAGTTACTAATTCCGCCATGGATTTAAAGTGTAAAGGTGCAGGATTGAGTTATCTTAAAATACTTTATATCGTAACACTTCTGCTTTTATTCACACTTAACTCCTTTGCACAAAACCAATCTGAAGTTTTTTTAAAAGGTGCTGCTATTACCGATATAGTTGAAGAAGAAGGTTTCCTCTGGGTAGCAACATACGGTCAGGGAATTTACCGCTATTCAATTGCTGATGGAAAATGGATTAACTATTCTACAAAAAGCGGAAACCTTAGCGACGATCTTTTTTACGCCGTTGAAGTGAGTAAAAATTTTGTCTGGGCTGCATCTGTTGAAGGTTTGTTTACTTTCACAAAAAAAGGGGGCAGGTGGAATAAAAGAAAATTTGCTCAGGGTGGCGAGTTTGGCAACTGGATTCGTTCACTTAAGTACGATGAGGATGAAAATGTATTATGGATTGGAAGATTCAGAAACATTACACGCTTCGATCTTAAAACAAGAAAATATGTAGACATTAACCGTATGCAAGGAACTGACCAAAAGTCCAACACTATTAAAACAATAGATTTTGATGGCGACAGTCTAATCTGGTTCGGCACTGAATCAGGTGTTCATATCTACAATAAAAAAAAGAAATATACTGACCCGGCTGCCTGGCATTATCTTTCAAACAAGAATAAGGGATTTAGAGAAGAAGGAAAGGCAGTTTCTGTTTCCAGTATTCTCTTTGCTGGAAGAAGTATCTGGTTTGGAACAGACGAATTTATTACTGTCGATGAGCCTGACTTCAATCTCGGTGGTGTTTATATTTTTGACAGAAGATTTAACTGGGACAAGATTTACAAAAGGAATGGTCTAGGTGCAAACGGAGTTTATTCACTGTGTAAAGTAGGCAATTATATCTGGGTTGGTGTTTATGAGTTTGATAAGCAACAGAAAATTGAATACGGTAAAGGATTATACCTGATAAACAGATTAACCCGGCTGGTTACTGAGGTTGACCTCAATCAACTTGATATTACTTCTTCCACAATTTTATCATTCCACTTTGACGGCACTAACATCTGGATCGGAACGGGGGAAGGTCTCGTACGCCTGAAAATTGAAAACAGTCTCGCTGAATGGCCAAAAAAGAGATAAATTGAGCTTTTCTTTGGGTTAAGAATTTCCGGTATTAATTAATCCCGCTTTTTTTCTGACCAATCATTTACTCTCCGTTTTATTTTTCTTAAGTTTAGGTATCAAAAGGGTAGTGAAAGGGTGCGAAATGAAGAAATTTTACTTAGTTCTTCTTGCGCTTTCTGTTTGTTTTATCTCCTTCCCGCAGATTAGCGAAATTACCAGACTTTCTGTGCAAAATCCATCCCAATCAATTAAAGAATCCGCTCCGGTTTGGCTCTCAGAAAATGAGATAATTATTTTCTACGTCAATGAGTCGAAGGATACAATTTTTTCCACAAGAAGCACTAACAGAGGGAAGAATTGGGATCAACCAAAAGTTGTTCAGACTGTTCAGTTGATTTATCCTCAAGACGCTTTGTATTTGACGGCATTGCGGAAATCGACAGGAAGAATATTTCTTGCCTGGTCAGTTCTGAATGAATCTATGAAACTAATCTATTCAAACGACAACGGAAACAGCTGGTTGAATCCGATAAGTATTCTTGGTGGCGGTAGTCTTCCAGTATTTACAAAATCTTCATATTATTTGAATCTTTCTGAATGGATTAGTGGTGAAATTTGTTTGTCCTTTTACAGTAATGGTGCAAGTAAAAGTTATTATAAATTAAGTTTTGATAATGGAGTTACGTGGAGCTTAAATCCAATTGAATTTCCAGCATCTGCTCAATACAAAACAAAAGAGCTTACGATAATTTCAACGGGATTGAATTCGCTTCTTGCAGTTTATGAAAATAGTGTAACCGGGTTAGGTGGAATCTACTCAAGACTGAGCACTGATTATGGTCTGAACTGGTCAGATCCGATACCTGTAATAAATGAAATTTATTATGAAAGCAGACCAAGAGTAGCAAAACTTGCAAATGGAAATATTTTACTTGCATATCAAAATGACAAAGTTGAATACATAGCAAGCTTTAGTCAGACCGATATTTATTACAAATTAAGTGAAGACCAAGGTGAGTCATGGCTCCCTTCATCCAGGTTTACTAATTATGTTGGTGAAGATATTTCATTCAATGTATCAGCATTTCA
>JAOTUT010000349.1 GCA_029863735.1 Ignavibacteria bacterium | reverse complement strand
ATGCAGTAACTTCGATTAAAGTAGCAAAAATGATAGCATGCCGAACCTCCATCGATGCTTCCAGGATAATTCTTCCAATTGATATTTCACTACTTCCTTTACGAGCCTTTCTCAATCGCCTGACAATATTTTCAACATCAACAATTGCATCATCCACAACGGCACCCAGAGCTATAACGAAACCTGCCAGAATCATTGTATTAATTGTCGCTCCGCGTAAATATAGAATCAAGCCCCCCGCAATTAGAGATAATGGTATAGCTGTGCAGCTTATTAATGCAACACGCCACTCGTAAAGAAATAGAAAAAGAATAATTATCACCAGAACCGCTGCAATAAGTAATGCCTTGGTTAGATTATCTATGGACATTTCTATGAATGTCGCAGGTCTAAAAATCTCATGATCGATTTCTATATTTGGTAAGCCGGGTTTTAATGCATTTAACGCTTCTTCAACACCCCGTGACACCTGCAGAGTGTTACCCCAGGGAAATTTTTCCACAATAAGAAGCAGCCCATGTCCATCATTTATAATACCATCACCAATCATAGGTTGATGGTCAATTACCACTTTTGCCACATCCCTAAGAAGAAGTGGTTTGCCGTCTTTTATCTTAACGACAATATTAGCAAGCGGTTCAGGACTTACCTCATCAGATTTATATACCATTGGTAAAACCAAACGAATCGGAATTCTTTGATTTGGAGTTTCAATCCAGCCGCCCTTCCCAATTACATGTCCATCAGAGTACTTTAGCAATCCTACGTCCAAGGCATCAGCAGTTGCTTTCATAACATCATCTACAGTAATCCCATGTTTTTGTAACCACTCTGGCACAATTTCTACCTGAAGCATTTGTAATCGTTCACCCCAGATAGCGACGTTTGCGACACCGGGCACTCTCATCAGTCGCTGCCTTATAGTCCAGTAAGTTATCATAGAAAGATCAATTACCGATAACGTATCAGAGGAAATACCGATTTTCATGCATCTGCTGGTCGCAGATAATGGAGGCAGAATAACTGGTGGCGCTGCCCAGGTTGGTAAACTTGGAGTGATTAATGAAACCCGTTCCTGTACCATTTGCCGGGCAAGAAGTAAATCTGTATCAGCTTCGAAAATCATTTTTACAGAAGACAACTGTTCTACAGATTTAGACCGCATTACATCAAGACCGGGAATGCCATTCAACGACTGCTCTAGCGGTATTGTAACCAGAGCTTCTACTTCTTCGGGGGAGAGTCCCAGACAAGGTGTCTGAATCTCAACAAGTGGTGGTGCAAATTCAGGAAATACATCCACAGGTGCGTCACTCATCTGCTTCATTCCAAAGTAAGTGATTCCCAGAGCAATCGCTAAGATTAAATACCTGAACTTTAAGCTGTTAGAAACAATCCATCGCATCATGGCAAACCTCCTTGATGTTTAATTATTACAATAGTCATCTTTTCCTCCATCATCAATGTCCGATTTCAAATTCAGCACCATACACTTCTGCCACACCGACGGAAATTATCTTAGTCCCAACAGGAGGTCCATCGGTTAAATAGACCATGTCCCCTTTTATGTAGTCTACTTCTACTTTATGACGAATAAAGGTACGGTTCTTAGGATTTGTATAGACCCAAACCTGACCATAGGAATCATAAATTATGGAAGAATATGGTACAACCAATCTTAACGGCGAACCATGGATCTGAGTAACTTCTGAGGTTTGAAGCCCTATCCTCTCAATAGCTTTTTCAGTTAAAGTTACTTCACTGAGCTCTGTTCCCTCAATATCTTCTACCTCCGATGGATGTTCTGTATGTTGTTTTTTATGATTATTCTCACAAGCATAAAATGAAAAAAGAGTAAGAATTATCAATGCTGTCATAATTATTTTTATGTTTTTCATTGAATTCACCTATCTATTTAATTTTCAAATTACCTTTATTGATATTTCTTTAAATGCGAATGATTAATTACTTACAGATCCCGTCTGGTGTAATTCAATACCAAATTCCAATTCGGGTTCACGACCTTTGCCGAACATTAAGTAGACACTTGGAAGAGCAATAAGCGAATACAATATAGATGTAATTATACCACCAATAATGACAACCGCAGTCGAGTGAATAATCGAAAGTCCTGCAACTTTACCCATTATCACTACCGGCAGAAATGCAAAAATTATAGTGAAAGCCGTTATCAAAATCGGTATAGAACGTTCCCTTGTACATTTCTCAACCAGAGGTACACCGAATGTTTCTTTTTGACCTGACTCAAGACTACGGTAACATCTGACCAATGCAATTGAGTTTCTAACAGTTATGCCTAAAACCGTTATAAAACCTATCATTGATCCCATAGAAATGTAACTTCCAAAAACTAAAAAGTTTATTAACAGTCCTCCAATTAATGCAAATGGGACGGTAAAGAAAACAGCAGTTGCAAGTTTCCAGCTTCTGAATGCGGCTTGGAAAAGCAAGAAGATCAGTATTAAAGCAGCAATTGAAAAACTTACAACCCTGTCCCGTGCATCGATTCTTTCGGCATACTCACCTAATAGTTCTGCTCTGTACTCAAGAGGAAAGCTTATATTATTTATTACCTTTTTAACATCCTTTAGAATGACTCCGAACCCGCGTCCGCTAATACCCGCACTTATATCGATATAACGTGCAACAGACTCACGCTTAATATTTGTAACATCGGGTACGATCCGAATACTGGCTATCTCTTTCAAAGGTACCCTTCTACCTGTTGATGTTTCTATTAAAAGATTTTCAATATCGGTAAGACTTCTTCTTATCTCAGGTTTTCCCCAAACCACAACATCAAAAACTTTCTGCTGGTCAAAAAGATTTCCGACTCCGAGACCTGA
>JAOTUT010000348.1 GCA_029863735.1 Ignavibacteria bacterium | reverse complement strand
AGAATGAAAAAAACTCCTCACACAGGTATTTTATTTTTGACAAATACGACACTGCAGAGCATAATTCATCAATGGCAAGAACAACGGGATTTACTTGCTGTGCCGTCGCAAGATTTTTACTTGAACAAGACTTTGAAAAAAGGGGAATCTGCCCGCCGGAATTTCTTGGTGAAAATGAAAATTGCTATAATTATATATTATCTTACCTGAGCAAAAAAGGGATCGGTATAGATCACTCTGAAAAATAACAGACCGTGCAAAGATTTTTAGGAGGAAATTATGAGTAAAAAGAAAAAGAACAAGTCGAAGAAAGAAAAAAAAAAAATAGTCTACTCGGATATTAAACCTGAAAAGAAGAAAAAAATATCTGCACAGGACTATAAAAAAAATCTACGTTCCCTGCAGGTTGAACTGGTTAAACTTCAAAAATGGATCATTAATAATAAACTTAAAGTTGTAGTCATTTTTGAAGGGAGAGATGCTGCTGGAAAGGGTGGAGTCATAAAAAGAATTACTCAACGATTAAACCCGAGGATTTGCAGAGTTGTTGCACTAACCACTCCAACCGAAAAAGAAAAAACACAATGGTATTTTCAAAGATATGCTGCTCACCTTCCTGCAGCGGGAGAAATGGTACTGCTTGATAGGAGCTGGTATAATCGTGCGGGAGTTGAATATGTTATGGGGTTCTGCAACGATGAAGAGCATAAAGAATTTTTGAGATCGTGCCCGGAGTTTGAACGTATGCTTGTTCGTTCAGGAATAAAGCTTATTAAATATTGGTTTTCCATTAGTGATGAAGAACAGGAAGCAAGGTTTCAGGGTAGGATTAAGGACAGAACAAAAAGATGGAAATTAAGCGACATGGATATGGAATCACGTGCCAAGTGGGTTGATTACTCAAAGGCTAAAGATATGATGTTTGCTCATACGGATATAAAACAAGCACCCTGGTATGTGGTTAACGCGGACGATAAGAGGCGTGCAAGACTCAACTGCATCACTCATCTGCTTAGCCTTATTCCTTATGATGATATTCCACCTGAGCCAATAGCTCTGCCGCCGCGTCAAAGAGAAGTTGGTTATGTAAGACCACCAATTGAAGATCAGAATTTTATCCCAGAGGTATTTTAAAAAACTAATTTTATGGGTTTACTTTATTTTCATCTTTAAGAATTTTTCTTTCAGACTTTAAAAACTTAAAAGGAGAATCTTCATGAGAAAATTAACATTAATTCTTTTTTTATTCTGTTTTCTGATTCCAATCACTTATTTATCTGCACAGGTAGAAAGGCAGGAGCTTGGTAACCTTGTTATAGAAAATATACCGGAAATTCCGCAACAACTTAAAGACAGAATCTTTCAGTATCAGAGCACTCGTTCCGCATCTTTCCGGGAATGGCTTCATAATGATGAAGGAATTTTGATTTCAACAAGGTTTGGAGAGACTTCACAATTTCACAAAGTCAAATTACCTGGTGGATCGAGAGAGCAAATTACATTTTTTCCCGAGCCAGTTGGGGGAGCCACAGTATGTCCCGATAAGAGTAAAGATATTTTTCTTTTCACGAAAGATGTCGGCGGCGGTGAGTTTTACCAGGTATTTTCTTTCGATATGGATAATGGAAACTTCAAAATGTTAACTGATGGAAAATCGAGGAATGGAGGAGTTTCATGGAATAATAAAGGAGATAAATTTTCATACTATAGCACTAAAAGAAATGGAACTGATTGGGATATTTATGTGGCTGATATTAACAATCCCGAAAATGCGGAAATGGTTTTAAGTGAAGGCGGTGCCTGGTTTGCCTTAGATTGGTCACCTGATGATAAATCGCTTCTTGTCGGAAAATACATTTCAGCAAATGAGACTTATTTCTATGTTTTAGAAATTTCTACAAAAACATTAACACAAATTAATCCTTCATCAGAAAAAATTGCTTATGGTGGTTCTCTCTTTTCAAAAGATGGCAAAGGGATCTATTTTACATCTGATGAGAACAGCGAATTTCAAAGACTTCGTTACTACGATATTCAAACAAAGTCCATCACAAATTTAACCGCAGACATTAATTGGGATGTTGAAGCAATTACATTATCAGAGCAGGGAGATAAACTTGCTTTTACTATTAATGAAGATGGAATGGCTAAACTTTATCTTCTCGATACCAAAGCAATGAAATATGAAAAAGTTGCTGGAATTCCGGTTGGTCAGGTTTATGGATTATCATTTCATCCTGATGGAAAAAAACTTGCCTTGGTTCTGAACACTCCTCAGTCTTCAGGCGATGTTTATGTTATGAGCTTATCTGATTATTCTCTCGAACGATGGACTTACAGTGAAGCTGGAGGTTTGAACACTTCAAATTTTGTAATACCTGAATTAATTCACTACCCGACTTTCGATGAAGTAGACGGTAAACCGAGAATGATACCCGCTTTTATTTATAAACCAAAAGGGAAGAGACCGCATCCAGTTTTGATTGATATTCATGGCGGACCTGAATCACAGGCAATACCTTACTTCAATCCGATTAATCAATACTATGTTAACGAAATGAGTATTGCTATTATTGAGCCAAATGTTCGCGGTTCTGCCGGCTATGGGAAATCGTATCTTCAATTGGACAATGGATACAACAGAGAAAATTCAGTTAAAGACATTGGTAAGCTTTTAGATTGGATAGCAATGCAGCCAGATCTTGATTCAAAAAGTGTTGCGGTAACAGGTGGTTCGTACGGTGGATATATGGTTCTGTCTTCGATGTTCAATTATAATAACAGATTAAAATGTGGAGTTGACATAGTTGGAATAAGCAACTTTGTTACTTTTCTCGAAAACACTCAGGATTACAGAAGGGATTTACG
>JAOTUT010000346.1 GCA_029863735.1 Ignavibacteria bacterium | reverse complement strand
TACATTGCAGGTGCTTTGAGAATGGCAAGCGGCTTCGAAATTAAAATTGTTGCATTGATACGAAAAATAAATCAACTTGTGAACAGAATTTTTGAAGATGACAAATTTGCATCTCTTTTTTATGGTGAACTTTCAACTCATCGCACCGGATTGTTCCTTTATGCAAATGCGGGGCACAATCCTCCGATCTTCTTAAAATCAAAATCAGACGAAGTCGAATTCTTACAACCAACCGGTCCGGTACTTGGTCCCGCACCTGATGCAAGATATTACATTGACAGTATAAATTTTGCTAAAGGTGACGTTCTGCTGCTTTACTCTGATGGAATTACTGAATCTGCTAATCATAATTTTGATCCTTACGGTGATGACCGACTCTTATCTAAATTAAAAAGTATGAGTAAACTTCCGTCAAAAGAAATTGCTTTAGGAATACTAGAAGATGTCATAAACTTTTCTAAAAATGGTAAATATTCTGATGATATGACATTGGTTGTAGTTAAAAAAGTGAAATAAAAGTTTAAATAATACTGGGGGCGATAATGCTTCAATCAATCAATCCTGCTAATCTTCAGATTCTGAAAACTTACCCACCGATGCAGATTTCCGAAGTGAATAAGATTATTGACCTAACTAACAATGCATTTTTAGATTGGAGAGAAACGTCGTTTAGCAATAGATCGAAATTGATGCTGAAAGCCTCAGATGTTTTAAGAAAAAGAAAAGAAGATTATTCTAGGCTGATGACTCTCGAGATGGGAAAGCCAATTGTTCAATCATACGCCGAAGTAGAAAAATGCGCCTGGGTATGTGAATACTATGCTGAGAATGCAGAAAAGTTTTTAAATGATGAAATGGTAGAAACTGACGCTTCAAAAAGTTTTGTTTCATTTCAACCCTTAGGTATTGTTCTTGCAGTAATGCCATGGAATTTTCCATTCTGGCAAGTCTTCAGATTTGCTGCGCCGGATTTGATGGCAGGAAATGCAGCAATATTAAAACACGCTTCGAATGTGTCAGGTTGTGCACTAGCAATCGAGGATGTATTTAGAGAAGCTGGATTTCCTGAAAACCTTTTCAGGACAATTTTAGTTCCGTCAAATCAAATGGAAATTGTAATAAAAAATGAAAAAATAAAAGCTGTAACACTTACAGGTAGTGTGCCTGCAGGCAAGTCTGTTGATAAAACCGCCGGTTCGGTTTTGAAAAAAACAGTGATGGAACTGGGCGGAAGTGACCCGTACTTAATACTCGAAGATGCTGATTTGGAAATTGCTGCAGATATTTGTGTCACTGCACGATTAACAAACGGAGGACAAAGTTGCATCGCTGCAAAAAGGTTTATTGTAGTTGAAGAAGTTTTTGATGAATTTAAAAAACTTTTTGTTGAAAAGATGAAATCAAAAAAAATGGGTGATCCCTTTGATGAAACGAATCATATCGGTCCGCAAGCGAGTGTTCCTTTAAGAAATGAGCTCCATCAGCAGGTAGAAAAAAGTATAGAGCTTGGGGCTGAACTTCTTCTTGGTGGAAAAATACCTGAGATTAATGGAGCATATTATCCGCCAACTGTTCTGTCTAATGTGAAAAAGGGAATGCCTGCTTATGACGAAGAGTTGTTTGGTCCTGTAGCAGCAATAATAAAAGCCAAAGATGAAAGTGATGCGATTAATATTGCTAACGATACAATTTTTGGTTTAGGTGCAGCGGTGTTTACAGGTGACGTTGCGAGGGGAGAGAAAATTGCAAAAGAAAAATTACAGGCTGGTTGTTGCTTTGTAAATGATTTTGTTAAGTCTGATCCAAGATTGCCATTTGGGGGAATTAAAGAATCTGGTTATGGCAGGGAATTATCAGCTTTTGGAATAAGAGAGTTCGTTAACATTAAATCAGTTTATATTAAATGATTAAGTTTCTTCTTTCGCAAATATCTGTTTGATTAATTTCACTATTTTATCTCTTGAAAATGGTTTTGCTAGGTAATGAGTGCATCCTGCCTTTAAAAATTCATCCTTGTCGCCGCGCATCGCAAAACCGGTTATTGCTACAATTGGGGTGTTTTTGTAAGTCTCAATCTTCCGGATTTCTTTTGTCGTTTCGGTTCCACTCATTCCCTTTCCAAGGTTTATATCCATAAGTACTATGTCATAAATATTTTCATTAACCATTTTGTATGCTTTTTCTCCACTATCCGTAAAATCCACCTGACAAAGATCTTTTAAGAACAACTTGATGATATCTTTACTGGCATCATCATTTTCAACGACCAAGACATTGGGTTTAAAATCCAGTGTCAATTCTTTTTCTTCAGAACCATTCAAATTAACTTCAATAACTTTTTTCTCTTCAACTTGATTATAGTCTTCCAATTGTGGGAAAAGAATGGTAAAAGTTGAGCCAGAACCGACCGTACTTGTTACACCAATTCGTCCGTTCATCATTTCAACAAAATTCTTTGTAATCGTTAACCCAAGCCCTGTTCCTTCAAAGTGACGGTTAAAACCTTCACTAACTTGTCTGAACTCCTGGAATATTAAACTGAGACTTTCCTCTGGAATTCCTATACCCGTATCTTTTACCTTAACAAGCACATAAGATTTTGCATCTTCTTTAATTGCATCAACTGTAACTGTAACTCCACCTGTATAGGTATACTTCAAAGCATTGTTTATCAGATTATTAATGATTTGCCTGAAGATTTGCTCATCAACTATAGATAATAAATTCTGATCTTTAATTACAATATTCAGATAAAGATTTTTTCGTTCGGCGACTGCTTCAAATAATGATATTTGAGACTCTACCAGTTCAGAAATTCTGTATGGATGTAAATTTATGTCAATCTTTCTGGCTTCAATTCTTGATAAATCAAGTAACAAGTTTAGAGTTTCCATTAATCTATTA
>JAOTUT010000063.1 GCA_029863735.1 Ignavibacteria bacterium | reverse complement strand
GTTCTATTTCACATAAAGCATTTTAATCACGCTTGAAAATGTTTTATCGGAGGATAGAGATTGTGCATTCATCTTAACATAGTAAACTCCTGATGCAAATCCCTCTGCACTCCAGGTTTTCTTATAAGTTCCTTTTTGCTGGAACCCGGTTGTAATTGAATCAATCTCCTTTCCAAGAGAATCATAAATTCTTATTGTTACTTCACTGTCTTCAGGAAGATTATACTTAATGATAGTGGCAGGATTAAAAGGATTCGGATAATTCTGTTCAAGTGAATAATCATTTACTGTAGCTTCATTTTCAACCGAAGTAACGGTTGGTGCAAAACGATAAACATTTCCATTAAAGGATGTAAGATATAATTCATTCTGCTGGTCCACACCAAATGAGGTAAGCGAACCGGTTGCATTTAACAAATACTGATTTACTGGTGGAGTTATGCCATCATATTCCAGAGACCAAATTTTACTTGAACAATAATCACCATAAATGTATTTACCTTCCAACTCTGGCACAGTTGGTCCTCTGTAAACATAGCCGCCTGTAATAGAACATTCAGGACTATGACCATACTCCCAGATTGGATTAATATACTCAGGATAATTACATCCTGAAGTATTGTAAGTATGGGTTCCTTCATAACATCTCCAGCCGTAATTCTTTCCATTTTCTACTACATCGATTTCTTCCCAGGCATTTTGTCCCACGTCTCCAGCCCACAACCAGCCGGTCACCGGGTCAAAGCTGCAACGCCAAGGATTTCTCATCCCCCACGCATAAATTTCTTTTCTAACATTGCCGGTGCTGTCATAAAAAGGATTTGTTGCTGGTATGGCATAAGGCGTACCCCCATCAACATCAATTCGTAGAATCTTCCCAAGCAAAGTATTAATGCTTTGACCGTTGTTTTGCGGATCACCACCAGAACCACCATCACCTGTAGCTATATAGAGATAGCCATCGTTTGGTCCGAATCCTATCCAGCCACCATTGTGATTTGGAAATGGCTGAGTAAATGTCAGTAACTGAAACTCGCTGTTTTTATCGGCAGAATCTGGATTAGAAGTAACTTGAAATCTTGAAATGACGGTACTGGTTGCATTAGTATAGTTAACATAGAAGTATCCATTTGTTTCGTAGTCCGGATGAAAAGCCAATCCCAGCAGGCCTTTCTCACCACCCGATGAAACACGGTCAGTGATATTCAAAAATTCTTTAGCTAATAATGCATTTGAAGAATTCGGAAATACTTTGATTCTTCCTGCCTGTTCAACAACAAAGATTCTGTCTGTACCATCGCCGGCGTGTGTTAAAAAAACCGGACTGGAGAATGTTAAATTCGGAAAAGCATTCTGAAGTGTAAATTGTGCATTCAGGCTTCCAGCTGAAATACAAAACAGAATAGTTGCGTACAAAAGATTTTTTATCATTTCTATTTCCTCTTTTTTATTGGTTTCTTAGTTTTTTCTCTCTTATCGGTCACTTTATCCAATCCCTTCCGGAATTTGATAAAATCATATCCACTTGACTCAGCTTTATCTATAAGCTCAATAAATCTTTCATAATTATTTTTTGAAATTTTTAATATTTCTTTGTCAAACTCAGTTCTAGTTATTCCTTTTTTACCATCCTGTTTTTCATTAATATGAGATGCCATTTGTGTCAGGTTAAACAACAAAATCCATCTTAATAGTTCCTCAAATCGCTCTTTATTAAAATAAGTTATACCTTCGAACTCATTTACCCTTAGGAAATTATGAACAATATTCTCACCAAGCAAGGATTTTATTAATGTTAAAATTTCATTTTCATCCTGTTTTTTCGGAGATGAAACATTTGACTTTTTACTAACTGTTTTAGCCTGCGTTTTTTTCTTTTCCATCAGAAAACTCATCAATAAAACCTTTATTAATTCAATCCTCTGATAAATGCTTGTTCCATTGGTTTGTTTCTGAAGGATATTTGTCACCGGTTTTGAAAGCAGAAGTTCATCGAACAAAATGTGAATTTTTTCATTATCAGATTTTTTACTGAACAACTGTTTGAGCAGAATCAGGTTTATGAATGTTAAGTACTCTCTGTTCGTTGTAACTTTACTATTGACTGGTAGAATTTCATCGCAACCTTTCATCCATTTGGTAACACTTTTACGACTGTTGTGCGTTATCCAGAACTGAAAGAATTTTCTGCTTGTAGAAAGATCATTGTGAAATTTCTTTTCAAATTTTTCTTTCGATGTCTTTCCATTCAGATAATTATTAAACTCTGTAACCAGTAAGTTAAGTTCGGCATCTAATTTTCCAGGCAAAGCAAGTTCTTCTTCTTTCTTTTTCTTGTCGGGCTTATATACAAAATAAGTTCGTATTTTTTCCATATTATCATATGAGAAGAAATTTTCATATCTACTGTGAAGTGGGAGTAGTTCCATTTCTTTTAAAGCTTCATCAACTGACGAAACACCTTTACCATTTAACACGTGATAAAGTTTTTCGTATTTTCCTTCTGCGTCGTGAACTTCTCTGAATTTAAGGCACACCCTGTACTGGTAACCAAACAGATGAATATTAAATCCCTGTTCGGCGATTTCTTTTCCTGAGATCAGGTATTGAAGTTGAGTTCTGTGATCTGTATATATATAATAATATTCACGGTAAGGTTTAAAATTCAGGAGTTCAGTAATATGATATGGTCTTTTCATTCCGCTATTCCCAGATACCATCTTAGGAACTGATAATAAAATACTACCTTCAGTTTCATAGTATGAATTGTTGTACAATACTAAAGCGAATTCACTGCCTGCGTGGTTGCTGAATGCATAAACACTTTGATTTAAGTCGCCTTTATTATCAATGAAATCATAAAATTCAAAGTTCTCAACTTGACTGAAAAGGTAACGCATCTTCATTAGTGGAAATAATTCTTTGTTGTGTCTCCACACAAGATGTTCGTCAGGAGTTTCATTGTTGTATGCCTGCTTATATTCCATTCCGTACTTTTCTGAGAAGCCTTCAATTTGTCCGTGCCCGAACATTGGCAGGCCGGGCATTGTCAGCATCATTACAGCGACACCGAAATATTTATCTCCTTTACCGAATTGATTGATCGCTGTTTCTTCATCGGGATTGCTCATAAAATTTACATAGCGCTTGAGTATTTCCGGATTGAATTCGAGAGTGTTTGTAACAAGCTTGCGGTATTTATCATTTTCTTCCTTCATCATCATATGCATAAATGCGCTGTTGTAAACACGGTGCATTCCGAGTGTACGGACGAAGTAACCTTCCATCAGCCAGAAAGCTTCTGCGAGCAGAAGTACATTCGGCATTTCTGCATTAATCCTATCAACAACTTCACGCCAGAATTCATTCGGCATTACCTGATTGAACTGTTCGAGAGTCATCGAGTAATCTGTTCGTGAAGGAATTGCTCCACCAGAACCGGGATTTGGAAACCATAATCTCTGGTAGTGTTTTTTTGCTAACGTCATCGCTGCATCAAAACGGATGATGGGAGTTTTACGAGCTACGTGCATTATTGTTTGAATTAATGATTCACGAACTTCCGGATTTAGAAGATTAAGTTGTGCAGTGTCATTCCATGGCATGTTCGTTCCGTCATTGCCATGATAAATGTATTTAGTTGATCCTGTGTATTTGTCCCTTCTCTGAAATACAACTGCTGCATCTTTACGGCTGTAATACTGATCTTCGATCTGTACTTCAACCCGGTCATCTTCAGAAAGGTTCTGCCCAGTGAAAGAATAATTTGGATAGGGAGGTTCATTTCTCTGCAGAAAATAATCGGGTTTTTCAACTACCCATTTTGAATAAATTCCCATATGGTTTGGAACCATATCGCTTGCCATTCTTATACCACGAGCCCATGCCCGATCTTTTAAATTCTGAAAAGCTTTTTCTCCGCCGAGCTCATCCGCTACTACATAATCGAAAAGTGAGTAAGCTGATGAAACAGCACTTATGTTTCCTGTAAGATGTTTGATCTTTTGCGATGCGTTGCTTCTTTCCCAAATTCCAATCAACCATAGTGCATTAAAATTCCAACGAGCAAGCTGATCTAATTCTTCATCAGGAACCTGGTCTAGTCGTTTAATTTCTCTTGTATATTTTTCTGAAAGCTGATGTAGCCATACATAAACATTCTTAGCAATCATCACCACTTCTGGAATCCACTGCATATCTTCAGTAAACTTTTCGTACTCAAGATAAAAACGTCTTTCATCTTCAGAAAGTTTTTTCTCCGCCGCAAGCTTCTCTCGTATTAACCTAAGTCTTTCCAGATCTTCATCGTAAGTTGGAACGGGAGGAGTTCCTTTTTCACCACCGCCATGCTGAACAAACAATTTATTATCTTCTCTAATCAGGTCAACACCACGAAGAAGCCTGTTTAAAATATCATCACCAAGATAAGCACCCCATTCAGTTCTGATAAACTCAAGCTGCTTCTCGAAGTCGAATGGATTTGCATAAATTGGTTTTCGTAAAATCTTAAAGAGGGAAAGCCCCCCTAAACGTGTTGGTAATTCATTGTCGAAAAAAACTTCCGACTTTTCAATCAACTCTTTATAATTTGTAGTCAATTTAAGATTATCATCCGCATAAAGCTCTCTCAGATTTGCAGAAGCAGGATTACTATTTTCCATATGCAGGAGAATAATTTCTTCGAGGACAATCTCTTTGTTAGATTTTCCGGAGGTGCTTCTTCGCAGATATTCCTCAGCGGTTACTATTTTATTATAAACTTCAAGGGGAGGGAATTCTTCAACAAATGCAAGCAGAGTTTTCTCAAGTCCGCTTTCACTTATTTCATTCTTTAGATGATTGATTGCTTTGCTGAAAACACCGGGATTATCGCTCTCCTCATATTTTCTGATTAGAAGATGAAAGATTTCGTGAAGCAAGCCGAGCGCATTTATCTGTCCAGCAGTTACAAACTGGTCAGCATTTCCTTCTTCTCTTCGCTTTGAATTTATTTTCTCAGAAAGGATGCGTACCTGCTGATAATCTACAAGAATTACCTTGCCAGCTATTGAGAAAAGTGACTGTTCAATCTTGTATTTTTCTCTTGCGGCTCTCGATACGTGAAAATCAAATTTTATCATTTTATTAAACTGAAAATTTACTGATGAAATATTCGTTTGGCTTAGAGCCACCAAAACACGATGGAATAGTAGAAGATTTTATGCAAATATACTAAAATGAGAGCTAAATGTAAGGTAGATTTCTTCGAATGAAGGTTATATTTTATGCAATGCCGTACTGCCGCCAACCCAGGTTTTGTTTTTGTTGAAATCTACTCCCATCATCTTTCCTTTGCTTTGCCTAACAAGGTTGTTAACAAGAATTGGTTTCTCTTTCCCGCCTTCGCCAAAACTTCTGCGGGCAGGCCAAATGAAAATCATCCTTATTTCAACCTTCGCAAATTCATTGGGAGTTTCAATAAGTGGTGCGTACTCAACTTTTTCCTGCAAGATGTAATTTTCTGGATCTTTAATTTCATCCATCATTTCTTTGGTTACATTAATCTTAACTCCGAGGCCTGCAAAAGAGAAGAGAGGTTTCAATACATAATTTTCCAGATCATCAGGATAGGAAGTAAGATCACGCAGGTAAAAACATTTAGGTACAAATTCACCTGTAAGCACAGGCAGAGAGTATTTGCTCATTTTGTAAAACCAGTTTGGATGAGGAAGCCAGGTAACATTTAATTCTTCCTTCAAATCAAAATTGAATTTTCTTTCGGTTCTGTTTAGCTCGTCAAAAATTACCCTGTTGTAAATTCTTTCAATCGGAAATTCAATTCCATTCTTTTTGTAGTAGAGAACCTTGCCGTGTTTAATTACATCTGAGATGCAGACTTCTGTTACTCCAAGCAGTTTTTCAGTAGCTGCGAAGTCAACTCGGGTTTTTTGTTTCTCAGGTTCTATTTCCAGGAGAACAACATTTGCGGGATCAGCATCGGCGATAATTACATCCCTCAGCATTTTAACATATTTATCAGGAGTAATACCATTAAAATATGGTGTGAAGTATTTAGGAATGTCGAAATGATTTCTTAGCGTTTGCTCAAAGAAATACTGGTAGCCATAAAGGGTGGGGAAGCCCTGCAGTTCAATCAGTTTTGGATAAAACTCTCCTGATGATTTGTCCTGGCATATTGCAAAATCAAAAACAAAAAATTCAGGATGATCAGTTTCTCCAGGAATATTTAGGTGTGCTGGGACAGCATCTTTCATCTTCACTTTAAAATCAGGGTTTGTTACTTGCTTGCAAAGTTCATCACATGCTTTCAACAATTTATTTTTCAAATCATCACTTAAAAAGAGGGGAGTTTCAGAAACCCTGAAATCGACAGGATACTTTAATGAAGTATTGAGATCATTAAGAAAAGCTTTGTACTTCTCTTCTGTGAATTCTGAGTTGAATTTCTTACGTAGTTCAGGAATCATTGCTTACCCCGTGTTGTCATTGCGAGGGAGGAACGACCGAAGCAATCTTTTAAACTCAAATAAAAACCAGAGATCACTTCGCTCTGCTCGTGAGGACAGAATAATTTTTGATATGGTTTAAAAAGCAAATTAAATTTCATCATACAAATCATTCCACTCGCTGTTAACAGAATTTATTAGGTTAATCTTTTTTTGCCTGGAACCAGCTTTAATTTGTTTTTCTCTCTGAATTGCTGAATTGATATCGTTAGTAACTTCGAAATAAACTAGTTTGTTAACATTGTATTTCTTTGTAAAACCTTCCAATATTTTTTCTTTGTGCTCGTATACTCGCCTTTTCAGGTTGTTAGTCACTCCAGTATAAATAACAGCATTATTTTTATTTGTCATCATATAAACACAATATTGTTTATTCATGGATTGCTTCGATCATAAATTCGCTCGCAATGACACTAATATTAGCTATTCGGACAAAACTTTGGTCAACTCATCAATCGCGTGATTCAAAAAAGAAGGGATGACTGTCTTTCTCGTTTTTTTTATTGTGTCCGGCATCTGAAGAATTTCAATCATCTCATTGTATCTTTTCTCACCATACTTCTCCATGACCTGTTTCTTCCTTTCGTCCTGCTTGAAATGGTAAAGCATACTATCCGGATCAGCTTCAGGATGGAATTGAGTACCGACAATCTCATCAGAAATTCTTACTGCAGCCAGAGCTGGCTGAGCCTTCTCATTATCATCAACGATTTCATAAGAAAGAATTTTTGCACCGAGTTCTTTAATTATTTTTTTATCTGGCTCAATTACCTGGAACTGCCGGATATCTGCAGCATAAAACGGCTCTGATAATTCTTTCAATACGTTATCTGCTTTTCCTGCTTTAGTTAAAGTGAAAGGCATTACTCCAAATGATTTTGAATATCTTTGGTTAACTGTCCCGAACTTGAAAAACCTACCCATCATCTGAAATGAATGGCAGATGAAGAAAACGTATTTCTTTTTTTCCATATTTTTTTGATTGTAATCCCAGATCTTCTGAATGAGATTGAAATAATCTTTTTCCCATTTTGTACCTTCACCCTCAAAAGGACTTCCCGGT
>JAOTUT010000345.1 GCA_029863735.1 Ignavibacteria bacterium | reverse complement strand
CTGTTGTTTTTCAGGATACATCATGCGATTTTGCTATTCTTACCAAATCGACTATTAAATCTTCTGATACCATAAAATGGAATGATGGAAATACGTATCCCCTGGTAAAATTAGAAATTTCGAGCGGTTCTCATCCTTTCTTTACAGGTAAACAGAAGTTGGTTGATACTGCAGGTCGTGTAGAGAAATTTCAAAAGAAATATTCAAGCAAAAAAACCAGTAAGAAATAAATCAAAGTTTGGTGGTTTTACTTTAAAGCCAGATTAACTGGCTTTTTTGTTTTTAAATTGAAAATATTATTAATTAAATACTTCTGTTTTAAGTTAAATTAATAAATTCGTCTTACAATGAATAAAAAAATAAAATCGTTACTAATTGCTTTTTTTATCCTGATTGTACTAATGGTAATTTTTCTGCCTAAATTGATTTCATCAGGTGATGATAATACGGCAGCACAAAATCCCGCAAGACCAAACATGGAATTCCCCATTACTGCCCACATAGTTACTTATGAAAAACTTAGCAATAACGTATATACCACCGGAAGTATTCTTGCAAATGAAGAAGTAGAAATAAGAAGTGAAGTTTCAGGTAAAATAGTAAAGATTCTTTTTAACGAAGGTGGATACGTAAACAAAGGAGATTTGTTAGTAAAAATAAATGATGCCGATCTGCAGGCTCAGTTACGAAAAGCAGAATCAAAAGTTAAATTGGTTGAAGATAGAGAAGCCAGGCAAAAACAACTAGCTCAGAATCAAATGATAAGTCAGGAAGATTATGAGAGCACGTTAAATGATCTTGAAGCGAGTAAAGCAGAATACGACCTGATAGAAGCACAGATAGATAAAACTGAAATAAGAGCACCGTTTAGCGGAGTTATTGGTTTACGTGAAGTAAGTGAGGGAAGTTTTGTAACTACTACTACTGCCATTGCAAGACTTCAAAATCTTTTAAATCTAAAAATAGATTTTGCAGTTCCGCAGAAGTATGCCTCGCTTGTTAAAATTGGTGATGATATAGTTTTTAGATTAAGCGGAAGCGATTATCAGTATAAAGCAAAAATATATGCAATTGAGCCCAAGATTGATCCATCCACCAGAACATTGAAACTTCGTGCCATTTGCCAATCTAGTTATAAGAATTTATTCCCGGGTGCTTTTGCTAATGTAGAAGTTAATCTAAAAGAAACCGAACAGGCAATTTTAATTCCAACAGTAGCTGTTGTTCCTGAATTAAAAGGACAATCTGTTTACTTATTTAAAGGTGGTGTAGTAAGCTCTCAAATGGTTGAACTTGGTTTACGTGAGGAAAAGAGAGTGCAAATTATTTCAGGCTTAGCGGAGGGGGACACTGTAATTACTTCGGGTATTCTTCAAATAAGACCCGGTGCCAAAGTTAAAATAACAGAATTTAATTAAAGCCGCTGTAAGTTTTTATGAGTCTAGCATCTACGAGTATTCGAAGACCCGTACTGGCGATAGTAATGTCAATTACGATTGTTGTATTTGGAATTATCGGCTATACATACCTGGGTGTTAGAGAATTTCCTTCAGTTGATCCTCCCATTATTACTGTCTCTACGAATTATATAGGTGCAAATGCTGATGTTATTGAAAGCCAAATAACTGAACCTCTTGAAGAATCAATAAATGGAATCGCAGGCATAAGAAGTTTAACATCAGTCAGCCGTGATGGAAGAAGCACTATTACTGTTGAATTTGATATTGATGTAGATCTTGAAGCTGCTGCAAATGATGTGCGCGATCGTGTTTCACGGGCAATCAGTTTTCTACCACCGGATATTGATGTACCAATTGTTGCCAAAGCAGATGCTGATGCGTTCCCGATCGTCTTTTTAGGAGTTCAAAGTAATACCAGGAATTTGCTAGAGCTTTCTGAAATGGCAAACAATGTATTTAAAGAAAGAATGCAGACTATTCCTGGTGTTAGCAGTATTCAGATCTGGGGAGAAAAAAAATATTCAATGCGTCTCTGGCTCGATCCGGCTAAACTTGCAGCGTTTGGTCTCTCTGCTGTTGATGTTCGCAATTCATTAAACCGGGAAAATATTGAGCTACCGTCTGGGCGAATAGAGGGTGACAATACGGAATTATCAATCAGGACAGTCGGAAGGCTGACTACTGAATATGAATTTAACAACCTAATAGTAAAAGAAGACGAAGGTGGAAATGTCCGGTTAAGAGATCTCGGGTACGCTCAACTCGGTGCTGAAAATGAAAGAACAATTCTTAAATGGAATAATATACCAATGGTAGGAGTTGTACTTGTTGCTCAGGCTGGTGCAAATAATATTGCAATCACCGATGAATTTTATAAAAGACTTGACCAGCTCAAAAGAAACTTGCCATCAGATATCACCACTTTGATCGGATTTGATGTTACAACTTATATTAAAGAATCAATAACTGAAGTTGAACAGACTATCATTGTTGCTTTTTTACTTGTTGTTCTTATTATATTTCTTTTTCTGAGAGACTGGCGTACTACACTCATTCCCATTATTGCAATTCCAATTTCACTTATCGGTGCTTTCTTCGTTATGTACATTGCAGATTTCACAATCAATGTTTTAACACTTTTGGGAATAGTACTGGCGATCGGTATTGTGGTGGATGACGCCATTGTTGTTTTAGAGAATATTTATACAAAGATTGAAGCTAAAATGGAGCCGATGGAAGCTGCAAGAAAAGGTTCGTCTGAAATTTTCTTTGCAATAGTTTCCACAACAGTTGCTCTTGCTTCGGTGTTTATGCCGGTTATTTTCCTTCAAGGATTAACAGGAAGACTCTTCCGCGAGTTTGGGATTGTTATTGCAGGTAGTGTAATTATATCCTCTTTCATTGCTCTTACCTTAACTCCGATGTTAAGCTCACGAATATTGAAAAGGAGAGAAACGCATA
>JAOTUT010000343.1 GCA_029863735.1 Ignavibacteria bacterium | reverse complement strand
AGCGGCTAACAAAAGATGTATCTGTATCTAAATTACTGATAATATTAGCGTTAAGTCCAAATCGAAAATTGGAAATTGATGGCACATTTAATAATTCTGCCATATTTGGTGTAATTAATCCAATAGTTGTTCCCAATCCTGTAGGTGCAAATTTCAACTCATAATCTGATGGAAATGTTGAACTATTTAAAAACTCTATTGAAGATGTGTAAGTTAAATTACCAAAATAGTAATCTAATGTGCCACCAAAAATAAATTCGTATGGAAGTTTATAAGTGCCCCCTATAAATATTCTTGACAGACCTCCCACTCCCTGATATGTGGCAGTGTAATTTCCTGTTGATTGATCCTGAACATTCTCAACAACTTCATAATTAATTTTGCTGTAGGGAACAATACCCATTGCAACAGCTATTCCGTTAGCTCCACTTACAGGAAAAGCAAATGTAAATCCTCTGAATATTCCATCACCATAATATTTTGATTCTGTAGAATTAGATACCTTCAAATCATCATAGGAAAAACTAAATTCTATTCTTGTCCTTGATAAATTGGTCCAGGATGCTGGATTCATTATCTCAACATAATCAGTATTCAACATAGCGGAACCAGAAAAACTTAAGGCCATTGTTCTGGCAGAATAACCATAGAAAAGATCGCCAATACCATACCTTGTATATGTTGATGTATTTTGAGCAACCGATAAAGTTGTCATCAAAGAGAACCATAGAATACTATATTTTAAGTTCTTTATTATCACAAATTTTTCTTTACTGTATAAGTAATTATCAGTCTTGGTCTCTCAGCAATTTCAGAATAATCACTTCCCTTTAATGCAAAAAGATCAGTTCCCAAGGTCTGAGCACCTGTCTGAATTAACATTCCAAAATTTTCATTTCTGCTAACCCATAACCTTACAAAACTGGTTATATCTCCTTTGAACTGATTATTGTCGTATAATAACGTTATAGGATTTCCTTCGGTCTTTGTTGAATCAATTGTATTGAGATAATAAACACGCAAAGTATTGTTATAGCTTGAACCATAAACAGAGTTTACGGAATCAGATGTAAGAATTAATTCAGCTTTGTTTATTACCAAACCTACAGGCAGAACACCAACATCGAAATTTAATCTTGAATTTATAGTAACACTACTTTGAGCAGCGATTAAACCAGAAGGTAAAATTGGCTCCAGCCCAGCGACAGCACTAATATCACCTGAAATAATTCCATTTATTGTATCAACGTAGGCACCTGGCTTTTCAATAACAACAAATAATTTTGCAGCCTGAGACGAAGTAATAGTCAAAGCCTGGAATCCAATAATTTTATTTGATTCCATTGTTGGTTCAAGATATATTCCATAATTTTTTGCTAAGGAAGTATCAACCGAATTCTGCATCCAATTATACACCAGGTTTTCTTCAAGATGAAAAGAATATAATGTATCAGATGCTGAAAAATCAGAGCTTATATCATTCGGATTGTATTGAAGGTCTGGCAGATCATCAACAGTGAAAGTATTTGAATTCCAATTTGTGTTAACCTGATGAGTCGTAAAATTCATTGTGGCAAGAGTGTCGCCATACACATATCTATTTGTTAAAATTATCCAGGAATCTAAAACGTTAAGACTATCATTGGTAATTTCTTCCTTTAAACTATCAGGTAAACTGAAGATAAATTTAAGAAGAGTGGAGGCAGTTAAGCTTTGTGAAGAATTCTGATTTTTGCCAATAAGTACCCAAGCAGAAGACCCTAAAGGAACAACTCTTCTAAAGAATGAAGAATTCTGTTGGATTGTATCTATTTGTGAATCAAAAGTTTTTACTATTACAAAATCACTTTCAAGAATCTCAACACCAATAGAAGACGGCTCATCATTGCAGGATAATAAGAGTATTATTCCTGCAAGCAACAATAAAATAAAAACATAATGAAATTTCAAAAAGTATCTCCGCTAAATATCGGCAAGAATAAAATTACAAGCATTTAATAAATTATCGGCTACAAAAGTTGGGAAAATATTTTCCTTTTGCAAGATAGAAATACTCTCCTCACCTTTTCCGGTTCTTACGAGAATAGTCTTTATTCCGGCATTTTTGCCACATTGTATATCTGCAACAGTATCTCCTATAAAATATGAATTCTGTAAGTCAACATTAAATTCTCTGGCAGCCTCAAACAACATTTTTGGAGATGGTTTCCTACATTCACAATCCTTTTCACTGCTATAATCAGGGTGAGCCGGACAAAAATAGAAAGCATCTATTTTTACTTTATCCTCAGAGAGTAAATGATTAATCTTTTCGTTTACAGCTTCTACATCTTTACTTGACATCAGTCCTCTTGCTATTCCGGATTGGTTTGAAATAACGATAAGTAAAAAACCGTATTTTTTAAGCAAGGCAAGGGCATCACCGGTTTGTGGAAATAACGCAACTTTTTCTGGATTACTTATATAACCGGGGTCTTCGTTTAGCGTTCCGTCCCTATCTAGAAAGACTGCAAGGTTGGACATTAATTCTCATTGAGGATAGTCTTATAAAGGTCGATATATTTTTTTGCAGAAGAATGCCAGCTAAAATCTTCCTTCATTGCAGTTTTAACAATCTTATTCCAGGTCTCTTTATCTTTATAAATTTTTAGAGCTCTTTTTATCTCACTCAGGAACTCTTTAGCATTATATTTTGTGAAAACGAAACCGGTACCAGCTTTGGTTTTTTCATTAAACTTTTTAACCGTATCAGCCAGGCCCCCAGTTTCACGAACTACCGGGATTGTGCCATAATTCAGGCTGTACATCTGGTTTAATCCGCACGGTTCATATTTTGAAGGCATTAACAGAATATCTGCACCGCCTTCGATTAAATGAGCAAGATCATCGTTAAAGCCAAGGTAAGCTGCAAATTTTTTATTGTGTT
>JAOTUT010000344.1 GCA_029863735.1 Ignavibacteria bacterium | reverse complement strand
TAAAAAAGAAAATTACTTTTCTTATCAAGTTGGTATAAAAATTATTGAAAGTTTTTTAATTGATGTTATACATTCACCAACTAAGTATGAATTCACACTTGCGATTGCTTATTTATTAAATAAAAAAAATTAATTATTTTCAATTTTTACATAATTGTTCCAAGAGTAATTAAAGTTTTTACTATTTTTTATGCTATTAAAAAAATCATTTTTTCTTTTCACTTAATAAAGTCAATCTATGCCAAAAGTTACTATAGCCGGTATTTTTTTAGTTCATATAGCATTAATTCTTTATACACTATTTATAATTTTCGAAAGTAGAAAACAGAAAACAACTAAGTTGGTTTTAGTATTTATATCTCTAGCTGTAATATTTGATATTGTAGCAACTACATGTATGATGATTGGTACAACGAGGACATATTTCACATTTCATGGTATTATGGGTTACATAGGTTTATTGCTTATGATGGTGGATGCTGTTTTACTTTGGAAGAATAAATTGAAATATGGAATAGAAAATATAATAAGTAAATCATTAAATTCATTTACTAAAATTGCATATACGTGGTGGATAATTGCTTATATCACTGGCGTATTGGTATCCATTTTTCGGCACTAATTTCACTGCATTTATTTTATAAGTAGTAGCTGTTGTTTGTGAAAGTAAAGTAACAGTCTTATAAAATTGAAATAATTTGATGATGAGAATTATTTTTTGCTTTGCAAACAGCCAGGGATTATACACCACTTATCCTTTTCACTTCACTCGGATTTGTTTGCAATCTTCTTTGTATACCGCATCAAAAAGTTTTCAATAAATTTTTTGTAGGTGATAATAAATTATAATAATCAATTAAATGAACGAAGAATCAATAGGGTTATGTTTTATGGCTGAAAATCTTTCGACATCAGTGTTGTCTTTATGTACAAATTAGTGTACAATTTGAATATAATTAAAAAAAAGTGTTTGATTTCGGAAAATAAAAGAAGAAGGTCAACTATTTTGTAATCAGCCGGTCGGCGGTTCGAATCCGTTCACCAGCTCTTCAATATAAAGCCTTATAGCTATGATAGTTATAGGGCTTTTTTATTTTAGCAAGTGAACTACTACCTACCTACCTTACCTTAGAATGTTTTGTTCAATGCTCATGAAAACAAACAAATATTGAACAAAAAGTTAGAATTCTGCAAAAATTCTAAACCCATCATTTTTAGGAACAAAGTATTTGATTCCGTGTAAATGGATACTTATCACACAACAGTCGTTCAATAAAGATTTTTATTCACTAAGGATTTTTGTTTTAAAAGTATTGGGGATGGGAGCTTAACTTAAAAATTTTGGAATCTGTATTTTCAACCTTTCTATCAAAAATAGTTAAACGTTTTAGCAATATTTTATCAATGTGCGCGTTGTTGATAAAAAAATAGTGCGGAATATCAATAATTAAGCAATATTTATTAAAAATTAAAAATAATATTACTAATTCCTTGACACTAGAATCAAAGTACTTTATTTTTAGTTAAACGCTTAACCAAATTAATAATGAAATCGACAATTAAAGATGTAGCAAAAAAAGCCGGCGTATCTACTGCAACTGTTTCATTTGTAATCAATGATAGTAAACGTATATCAGCTGAAACAAAAAATCGAGTATTAAAAGCAATTAAGTCCCTCCACTACCATCCTTCTAAATCAGCAATAAATTTAGTTTCAGGTAAAACTGGTAATATTGGTTTCATTCTTACGGATGATCACTTCCTACGAACTGAACCATTCTATACAAGAATTTTTTTAGGAACCGAATTTGAAGCAAGAAGTGAAGGATACTATATTTTACTCACATCAATCAGACCGGATTTTAATGAAAATGATACTTTGCCACGATTTATATTAAATAAAAATGTTGATGGAATTATTATAGCAGGCAAGAGCCCCCATAATCTTATTGAAAGAATCTCCACTTATAATCTCCCTACTGTTTTCATTGATTACATTCCGCCAACTAATAGTCATCCTCTAGTATTAATTGATAATATCCAAGGTGCTTTATTAGCCACAAATCATCTAATCAATCTTGGTCATAGAAATATTGCCTTTATTGGCGGAGATATAGAGCATCCTAGTTTGTCTGATAGATTGAACGGTTACAAACAAGCGTTGGGGAATGCAAAAATTTCTATTAAGAATAATTTAATTGTTACAGATGCTAAATATCCAGACAGACAAAGCGGTTTTAATTCTGCAAAGAAAATATTTTCAAAAAATAAAAATGTAACTGCAGTATTTGCTTGTAATGATGCGATGGCTATAGGCGTGCTAAATTATTTACAGAATAATGGGTATAAAGTTCCTCAAGATGTTTCGCTGGTTGGATTTGATGATGTTGAAGCGGATCTTATGCTTAGTCCGCCTCTAACTACTATAAGAGTTCCAAAAATTGAAATGGGTGTTGAAGCACTCAAGCTATTAGTGAACACTTTAAAGAATAATAAATCGATATCGAAAAAAATACTTGTTCCTGTTGAATTAATTATCAGAGAATCAACATCGTTCTATAAACCAAAATAGTTTTAAAAATAGTAATAACATTTTTCATAACAGTATTGATGACCGTATTAAACAACAAATAATTAACAATTAATTACCTGGAGGATCTATGAATAGTTTCATTAATATTTCAAAATGGTGGATTATCGTGCTATCCATCATTGTTTTTCAAATTCCTTTACTGGCGCAAAGTGGAATCAACGGCTTCGGCAGTTTCGAGCAAGATCTACCGTCATACTGGACAATAGGTTCACCTGAAGGCACAGGAACACTAAGCTGGGCAACAGACCAATTCCGATCGATGGGACGGTCGCTGAAGATAGAGAAGGGTGTAACCACAGAAGCAGCGATGTGGGAATCAGACAATATGGTAGA
>JAOTUT010000342.1 GCA_029863735.1 Ignavibacteria bacterium | reverse complement strand
ACCCTTTGAGGTAAAATATTTTCCTTTACAATAAACATTTTATTAAGGATGTACGTGCCGTCAGAAGCTTTAAGATTTGGAAACTCAATTGCTTTAACTGCGGAAACTAAACCATAACCTCTTTCATTATCAGGTGACAAGTTATTATCCGCGGATTCAAAGAAAATACTTCTCACCTGTGTATTTATTAAATGTGGATAAGTTGATAAAAGTAATGAGGCAATACCACTTGCAATTGGTGCTGATACAGAAGTTCCGCTTGCGGTAATGTAGCCCGAGTAATCATTAGCATTTGCACAATACACACTTACCCCCTGAGTAACAACATCAGGTTTTATTCTGCCATCATATGATGGGCCACGACTGCTGAAAGCTGCAACTTGATTATCATTGTTTACTGCTCCTATTGCTAAAATATTTTTCCCATCTGCCGGTGCTAATATGTATCTCCAGGAAGTTGCTCCTTCATTGCCTGCAGAAGTAATTGTAATCACTCCCCTTCTGAAAGCAAGTTCAGTTGCTTTTGTAACGATAGTTGTTTCCCCATCCATATCTGAATAATTGTAAGAAAATTCAGGTGAATCGAAAGTGCTGTAACCCAAAGAGCTGCTTGTTATATCAACTCCATAACTCTCCATCCACTCAAGTGCTGCCGTGTAGTTATCTTCCTCAATGTGTTTTTCATTTCTTATGTCCTCGGTTTTTGCAAGAATGAATTCCGAACCGAAAGCAGAACCGATCAATGAGCCTTCTTTAAATCCACCCACAATTGAAAATACCAATGTTCCGTGATTGTGCTGGTTTGGGTTATCAAGAGAATCATTTGCAGTCGAGGAGTCCTTGAAAACAAAATCATATTCAGTTACAACGGTGGCATCTTTAAGTGACTCGTGATTTTTCCAATTAAATCCGGTATCCAAAAGACCGAGCAGAACGTCTTCACCTGTAATTCCTTTTGAATGAACTACTGGAATGTCTGAAAGCTGAAGCTGATCAAATGATGGTCCATAATCGTAGTCAAATAAAACAGATGATTGTTTAAAATATGATGAGGGAGTTTCCAACTCAGGAGATTTAAACACAAAATTTCTCACTGGCTCAATTCTATTTACACAGGAAAGGTTTGCTATCTTATTTTTTTCTTTCTTATTTAAGTAAGCAGTAGCGGCATTAAACCAGCGAAGTTTATTCTCGATTTTAATTCCTAGCTGTTCAATCTTCAAAATATAATCTGAATAAAGTGGTAAATCTTCGAAGGTGATAATGTTTTCTTCCCCCATATTTTTAATTCTTCTTTCGATACTTTTTTCAGAAAGGAGGGATAATGCTGAATTATAAATACGGCTATTCTTTTCGAGAGTTTCTGAAGAATCCATACCTTTATCAACAAAGTAAATAAAATACTTTGACTGGGAAAAACCTGTGGAGGTAAATCCAATTAAAATCAAGAAGATAAATTTCTTCATTAGAAATTTAGTTTATTACAGACTAGTTTAATCCCTTGAAAATTCTATCCGCTCTGATAGCAGAAAGAAATCCAAGCGGACCGGGAGCTACTTTTTCTGAATTGTATGACCAATAAATGAACATAGCTTTTCCTATAATCATATTATCTGTAATAAAGCCAAAATGGCGGCTATCCATACTTACTTCAAAATTATCTCCTATAACAAAATAGTGGTTTTGGGTAAGAACATATTCAAAGATTGCTCTGCCATCCAATGTTACCAAAGTCCCTTCAGACAGTAATGATCTTTCACCATGATCCATTACTATAACAGACTGCCATTTCTCAAAATTCTTCGGAGTTATTTTAATCGTATCGCCTTTGGCTGGAATAATTATAGGTCCGTAACTAATTCTATTCCATTGAGCACCAGGCGGATAGATAGTTTCTTTCGGAGCTAATTCTTCTTCTCTTTCTAAAAATTTAGGTGTTTTGAATGTTGGTGGCAAATTGATTAGTCTCCCGTTAACAAAAATTACACCGTCCGTTATTTTAAGAGTATCGCGAGGACCAGCAATTAATCTTTTAACATATTTGGAACCTCCTCTCAGCGGATCATTCTCAAAGTCTCTGGGAAATTCAAAAATTACTACATCATTTATTTCGGGCTTGCCAACTTTAAAAAATTTATGTTGTGGAATTGGCAGATCGATTAATGGAATCTCCCGCGGGGTTGCGATATTGTATGCAAATTTATTTGCTAAAATAAAATCTCCTGGTTGAAGAGTATTTTCCATCGATGTGCTTGGGATCCTGAAAGCATCAATTGCAAACGCTTTAATTATTAATGCTATTACAGCTACCCAAAAAAGTATCTTTAAAAATTTGTAAATCTTATTAAATGATTTTCCCATAAGCTTATTCCTCTATTTGCAATACTGCTAAAAAGGCTTCCTGAGGTATTTCAACATTCCCCACTTGTTTCATTCTTTTTTTGCCTTCTTTTTGTTTTTCGAGCAATTTTCTTTTTCTTGTTATATCACCACCATAACATTTTGCTAGAACATTTTTCCTCAACGCCTTTACGACTGACTTAGAAATTACTTTCGAACCAATCGCTGCCTGAATCGAAACTTCGAACATTTGACGTGGAATTAAATCTTTAAGTTTGCTACAGACTTTCCTTCCCCAATCATAAGCTTTATCACGATGAACAATCATTGAAAGAGCATCAACGGGTTCACTATTTAATAAAATATCAAGCTTGACAAGGTTTGACGCAACGTAGCCAATATATTCATAATCAAATGAAGCGTATCCGCGAGAAGTTGATTTTAGCTTATCGTAAAAATCGAAAATAATTTCCGAAAGTGGAAATTCAAATTGGATGTCGGCTCTGGTTGGATCCAGATAAGTTGTGTTTTTATATGAACCTCTTTTATCCATCGAGAGTTTCATAATATTTCCAACATACTCACTTGGT
>JAOTUT010000341.1 GCA_029863735.1 Ignavibacteria bacterium | reverse complement strand
CACTCTTCCTTCAGAAAATGGAAAACACTTCGTGATTTTTCTCGATGACTTAATCCGACTCAACTTGTCTACACTTTTACCGGGCTACCATATTGAAAGTTGTTATTCTATTAAACTAACCCGTGATGCAGAGCTTTATATTGATGACGAGTTTACGGGAGATCTTCTAGCAAAGATCCAGAAGGGATTATCTAAAAGAAAAACCGGCACGCCTTCAAGATTTCTTTATGATAAAGAGATGCCAAACGATTTTTTAAAATTTCTACAGACTTCTTTACAGTTAAATAAATATGATCTGATTCCCGGGGGTAAATATCATAACTTTAACGACTTCTTTAACTTTCCTAAATTCAGCAAACCGCATCTCGAAAACGAACCAATGCCGCCACAGGTTTGCAAAGGGTTAGTGGGAGCAGTTTCCATATTTGATGTAATTTCCGAGAAAGATATGCTTCTCAGTTTTCCATACCAATCTTACGGTAACATAATAAAATTTTTAGAGGAAGCAGCAGACGATTTAAATGTTAAATCTATTAAGATCACACTATACAGAATTGCTGATGATTCATTGGTCATTCGATCCCTGGTAAAAGCAGCAGAAAATGGTAAAGATGTGACAGCATTTGTGGAAGTAAAGGCAAGGTTTGATGAGGAAACAAATTTTACTTCGGTAGAGACCCTATCAAAGGCGGGTGTGAAAGTTCATTCTAGTTTTCCGGGTTTAAAAGTGCATTCAAAACTGTGTTTGATTGAGCGAATTGAAAAGGCGAAATCTCATTTTTACTCATATCTGGCAACTGGAAACTTTAACGAAAAAACTGCAAGAGTTTATGCGGATTACGGATTATTGACATCTAGTCAGGAACTGGGTAAAGAGGTAAAAAAAGTATTTAATTATTTAGAAAGAAAGAGTGATCATGAAAAATTTAAGCACCTGCTTGTTGCGCCTTTCAACTTAAGAAAAAAGCTACTTGAATTGATTGATAACGAGATAAAAAATATACAAGAAGGTAAACCTGCCGTAATTACTTTAAAATTAAACAGTCTAGAAGACCGGAAAATGATCAAGAAACTTTGCGAAGCATCACAAGCAGGAGTAAAAATTAAGCTGATTATTAGAGGAATTTGCTGCCTGGTGCCTGGCATAAAGGGACTGAGTGAAAATATTGAAACGATCAGTATCGTGGATAGATTTCTCGAACATGCAAGAGTCTATGTTTTTCATAATAACGGAGATATAAAATATTTTCTCTCATCTGCAGATGGTATGAAGAGAAATTTAAGTCGAAGAATTGAGGTTGCATTCCCAATATATGATGACACAATTAAAAAATCTTTACAAAAGATGATTGATTTACAGTGGAATGATAATTTAAAGGCCAGAATGATTGATAAAGATCAAAAAAATGATTACAAAAGAAATAAAATAGAAAATAATATCAGAAGTCAGTATGAGATTTACAAATTATTGAAGCTTTAATAATTTTTCGAAGTGATTAATAACCAACAATTTATTTTATTTCTATCTAGAATCCCATCCCTATCCCTAAAGAAAAAGTTGTTCGCTCGGGAGAAAATGCAACATAAGTAGAGCCAATAATTGTAGAGTTCAGATAAGCAATCCATATTCCAAATCCATAAGATGGATGCCATTTATCAGATTTTATACCTTCAGTAAAGACTCTGCCAGTTTCCGCAAAAAGATTTATTCCCAATCTATTTTTAAATAACAAGTTCAACTTTGTGATGAATATTCGGAGTTCTGTTTGTCCAAAAACAGCAGCATCTCCGGAAAATCTTTTATCGTTGTAACCTCTTAAATTGCGACTGCCGCCAACTGTAGCTCCCCCAAAAAATGGATACTTACCAAAAACTTTACTGCCCCCTGCCCTGAATGCTAATGTTATAATTGAACTAAACTCGGGAGTCACATAACCTCTCAGATCAATTTCTGAATAATAAAATGCTTCCTCTACCTTAAAAATTTCTGGAAATATTCTTCCAACAAAATTTAACCAGTAACCATTAGTCGGAAAATCCGGATGGTCCCTTCCATCAATAGTCAATCCCAGATTAATACCAAAAGGATCAATTTTACCCAAACCGTAATCTCCATATCTGAATCCTGTAAGTAAGGTATCATTTTGAAGTGAAGTATTTGTTCGTACAAATGATACTCCAAGACTGCCGACAATATTTTTCTTAAAGCTATAAAACATAGTTGGGTAAATAGTTGTTAATCTCTGATTAACCTCATAATAATTGCTCTGCTCTAAATTTTTATTGTATGATGTTTCATTGCCATAACCAAAATAACGTGTAACAAACTGTTGGGTTTCAGCAATTAGTAAATTCAGCCGTCCCCACCGTACCAGTGAATAAAAATCTCCTTCGTATTCAATTGCAAAATTTCCAAAACTTGTGGCATAGCTAACAGTTAATTGCTGACTATATTCCATAGGAATTGCTCGAAAGTTATATTTTAATAATTTCACTCCGCCCCCTATAGTCAGGCCATAATCAGTATCCAGTCCAATAATAGGAACAGGAAGCCAGTTGTGTCCTCTATCGATCTGTTGCGGTTCATATTTTTCAAGATCATCTTTAGGATATGGCCATTTAGCATCATCAAAATTCGTCCCAGGACCTTCAACAACAATCGTATTTTTACCACTATCATAAAAATTTGTCCTTTGTTCGACTACTGGGAAAGGAGTAAATGAAAGAAAATATCCTTGAACGCTTGATTCATCTACAAATTCATCCTTTCCTTTACCACCAATAATTCTTACAACTGGACTTTCACTGCTCTGCCCATAAACATAAGCCTTATCATCGCCAACATTCATATGAATTCTAATATCGATTGTAATGTCATTTTCAAAGATTTTATAAAAGAGGGGATTACCTTTTTTTTCTCCGGTATCTTTATCTCTTCT
>JAOTUT010000340.1 GCA_029863735.1 Ignavibacteria bacterium | reverse complement strand
CTAAATACTGCATTATTTTGAATGGATATTTTAATCCTTTTACTTCCCGGTAATCTGAGAAATAAGTTTCCTGTTCGAACAATCCCTGCTTGGTTTGAATCTCTTTTGATTCTTTTATCTTCAAACCAGTTTCAGCACTATAAAATTGAAACCAGCGGATACCAGAAGGTAAAACAAATTTTATTTTATAGCAGTCGATGCTGTCAACCATTTCATTCGGAAGGACTTCTGTTTTTATTCCATAACTATCCGGATCAAGCAGGAACTGCATTGTTGCATCTAATATCAGCCTTTCAAGTTCTTTGCTTTCAATCTCGGTTATTTCATTTCCAATCTTAAGCTTACCATTCCCATTGCTGTAATAAATTAACTGATTAACTTCTCCTACTTTCAATTCCTGGAGTAGTTTATCAGGGTATTTCTGCATTATAATTATATCTATCGGCTGGTTCATTGCAAAGCCAGTCATAACCGTTGTTCTATCCATAACGCTCTTAAATTTATCTATTCCGCCAATTGCATACAGATACTTATTTATTACTGCCATCGCAGTTATGTTTACGGGGTCCGTTTCAGTTGAGCCTACTTCTTGAGGTAAAAGGATTTGAGAAGAGGCAATGATAATAAGCAGCAGAATTATTTTTTCGTACTTCATAATTATAATACTTGTATGATATTTTTTTTGAAAAGATAACAAGATTAACAGTACAATTATAACACCAATTATTTTCTCTTAATACTAAGGAAGGTTTTCTTTACTTTTGAGAAGGCATAATAATCGATTTCTGTATGAAAATTATCTACTTAATTATAGCTGTCCTGCTGATTTCTAATAATATATTTTCTCAAACTTTCGTTCTTTCCGGCCAAATCGTTGATGCACAATCGGGAGAGTCACTTTCCTATGGAAACGTCAGAGTTCTGAACACAACGCTTGGCACCGCTGCAAATACAAATGGTGATTACGAGCTTAAACTTTCTCCTGGCGAGTATTCTCTTGTAGCTTCTTACATCGGCTACTACTCTGATACTATTAGCGTTAATCTGAATAAGGATTTAAAAAGCATAAACTTTACTCTTAAAAAAACAGAAATCCTTCTTCCCGATATTGTTATTCGTCCCGGAGAAAATCCCGCACTAGATATAATCAGGAAAGCAATTGAAAAAAAGAATGAAAGAAATGAAAAGCTGAATACTTATGAGTTTGAAGCTTACACAAAAGGAATGGTCAGAACCACCGATGAAATAAGTGCAAGAGGAAGAACTGTATCTGCGGGAATTGGTGCAGGAGACGATTCAGTGGATTTGAAAATAACCGGGATACTTGAAAATCAAAGTAAAGGCTACTTCAAAAAACCAGATCAGTTTAAAGATGTCATAATTGCCCGTAAGCAAAGCGCAAACTTTCCGCCAACAATCAATGTTGTTACAGGAGGAAGACTAATTCAAAACTTTTATGAGGATGATATAAGATTTTTCGGCAGTAAGCTACCGGGGCCAATATCGGATGACGCCCTTGATTATTATTACTACTACTTGGAAAGAGTTGTAATGATGGACGATAGAAAAGTGTACAAGTTATTTCTAAGTCCAGAAAATTCAGATGATCCCGGGTTTGTTGGTAACATTTTTATTAATGACAGCACTTATGAACTTATCCAGGTTGATCTGGAACTGAACCGTTCAGCAAATATCGGTGGTATCTTCGATACGATTAGTATCTTTCAACAATTCTCAAGTTATGATGGAATTTATATGCCGGCTGACTACAGACTTTTTATGAAAGGCAATTTCCTTGGTTTGGCAAGATTTGGCTTTGAATTGAATACGATTCTATATGATTATAAGATTAACCTTGATTTAAGTGATGATGTTTTCTCTAAAGCCATAGTTACAGTTCTTCCTGATGCAGATAAGAAGGATTCGCTTTACTGGACATCTGCTCAGACTGTTCCAAACACTACAGAGGAAGAATCTGCATATAATCGAATAGATAGTTTGCAGCGACTTCCTTTTTCTTTCTGGGATCAATTTTCGTGGCTTAGTACACGGACTTACTTTTCAGAAAACTTTTCAATTAACGGAACACTTAACAGCTGGCGTTTTAACAGCGTTGAAGGATTCACACCAAGGCTTGGATTTTATCTTGAAGATTATTTAGATCAAAGGTTGAATTCTTCTCTAAATCTTGCTTACGGTTTTTCTGATGAAAGATTTAAAATAGATTTTGGTTTTGAATATTTATTAGGTGATTACAGGACGACTTCAATTAATTTTGATATCTATAATTCAATTAAAGAGCTCTTCGGAACATCCGATGATTACACTGATTTAACGGCATCATTACTTGCATTGTTCAACAAGCAGGAATTCCGCAGTTATTACTATTCAACAGGATTTAAGTTTGATTTTGAAAGTGAAGTCTTTCCGGTGCTCGATTTGAGTGTTGGTTTTCTTACTCATAAGGACAAGGATGCATATACCAACACTCAATATTCTTTTTTCAGGAAGGATAAAGATTATCCCCAAAACCCACCCATTTATGAAACGGGTATAAATGCATTGACTGCAGGATTTAAACTTGACTTCCGGGATTATATTGAGGACGGATACTTTAGAAGACGAACTTTTGGGGGAGACACTTATACCATTTTTAGCGGGGATATTACATTCTCGAATAAAGATTTGCTAAACAGCGACCTCGATTATACTACTTACCACTTATACATTGATAACTTTACAAGAAGTTTTCGCTCTACTTTTTTCAACCTGGAAATGTTCGGTATGTACAATGTAGGAACATTGCCTTATCAAAATATGTACGCTTTGCCAGGCAACCTTCAATGGTTAGCAAAACCCTTCAGCTTTAGGACACTACGAGTAAACGAGATATTTGGCGAAAGAGTTGTCACTTTATTCTTCGAATACAATTTTCGAGAT
>JAOTUT010000339.1 GCA_029863735.1 Ignavibacteria bacterium | reverse complement strand
TTCAGACTCTCTAGTTGTGGTACGGGGAGATCGTTTGAATGGTCTGAATGCGAATATTGTTTGCATTAAATAATGATTTGGAAAAGAAGTTTTAAGTCCGTATTCATCCGGCTTGGTCTCAGGTAAAAACGCAGTTCCAAAAATCCAATCCCATATTGCAAGCTTTGTAGCAAAGTTCCTGTTTCTTCCTTTACCTGTTGAATGATGCCAGCGATGCATTTCCGGTCCGTTAATAATTCTTTGCAGCTTTCCTGTATGCAAATCAAGATTTGAATGAATATACATTCCCCAAACCGCACTAATCACACCTTTATACGCAATTACTTCAGGTGGAGAACCAAGCAAAACAATCGGAAGAAATTCTATGGTCTGATTAATTAATATTTCCAATGCGTGAGAACGTGAACCGGAAAGCCAATCGACTTTCTTTGGTGAGTGGTGCGCTTCGTGAATTCTCCATAAATATTTATTCTTATGCTGCCAGCGGTGCATCCAGTAAATGTAAAGGTCGTGTGTAACTAAGAAGAAAAGCAACTGTATCCATATTGGAACATTTCTGAACAAATGTAATCTTGAAAGACCGGTTGATGAGTCAATAAAGTTTATGATGTAAGTAAAAATTAAAATTCCGAGAATATAACTTTGTGCAATTGTGTAAAGCGCGAGATCGTCAAAAAACCTTCACGTAAAACTCTCTGACCCTTTGTGTATGGCCAGATTCTTTCCACAATTATAAAAAATACAGCGGCTCCGGCTATTGCTATAGTTGAATAGAACTCAGCATCGGACATTCCACTAAAATAATTTTCGACCCAGTTAATTATATCAATGAAAAAGTTATCCATACAAATTCATTTCTCACTTAACTTTTCTTAATTTTTTTCTTGCACTCATTTCACCTGGATAAACACGTTTTATTCCATCACCTAAAGCAATTTCAATGTCACGAATATTTCTGACCAATCTGTTCAATCCATTAAGCTCTACAGAAGCTGCCTGATCGCTTCCCCACATAGCTCGGTCCAATGTAATGTGGCGTTCAACAAAACTTGCACCGAGAGCAACAGATGCCCAGGTAGGCGCTAACCCTGTTTCGTGACCTGAATACCCAATCGGGATTGAAGGATATTTCTCTCTTAATGTCGTTATCATTTTCAGGTTTAATTCTTCATTTGGACAAGGATAAGATGAAGTTGAATGAGCGATAAGAATATTTTTCGAATTAAATATTTTTTCTGCATCTTCAATCTCTTCCATAGTTGACATTCCAGTTGATACGATTGTTGGTTTATTGACCTTCTTATGTTTTAGTAAAAGATTTTTATCAGTTAAAGAAGCTGACGCAGTTTTGTATAGAGGAACATCAAACTGCTCAATGAAATCAACAGATTCTTCATCCCAACAGGAAACATACCAGATAATATTTTTTTCTTTACAGAAATTATCGATCACTGCATAATCATCTTTTGTGAACTCTACTTTATGACGGTAATCAATATAAGTCATACGTCCCCAGGGAGTATCTCTTTCAATATTCCACTGATCTTTTGGTACGCAGATTTCGGGAGTTCTTTTCTGAAATTTCACAGCATCACAACCAGCATCTTTTGCACCTTCAATTAATTTCTTAGCTATATCGAGCGAACCGTTATGGTTAATACCAATTTCAGCAATGATAAAAACAGGATGACTATCACCGATTATGCCTTTTGAATATTTTATCTCCCTTTGCATTTTTTCCTCTGAGTTAAAACTTATTTAAAAGAATTTGGTTTGTATTGAAAGGCTAAAATTAATTCTGCCAGTTCTCTGAAAGCACCGAAGCCCGCTCTACTTTCACAAACATAATCACAAATTTCTTTTATAAAATTCATTCCATCTGCCGGAGTCACTTTAAAACCAACTAATTTCATAATCTCAAAATCATTTGAATCATCTCCGATGAAAGCAATTTCTTCAGGTGTAATATTGTTCTTTTTCATTATTTCAGAAAGTAATTCTTCCTTTCTATTTACACCGAGGTAATATTCTTTTATTTTTAACTTTTCAGCTCTTGCCCTAACAGAACCTGATTCTTCTCCGGTGATTATTATTGTTTCTATCCCAGCGTATTTTCTTAATCTTTCAATTCCCATTCCGTCACGAATAGAAAACCTTTTAAACTCTTCACCCTTTGTAGAAAAGTAGACGCCGGTATCCGTTAAAACTCCATCATTATCCGTTAGAACAACTTTAATTTTTTCAAGTTTTTCTTTTAAGTGAAGATTTTTTTGTTTCAACTGATTATCAATTACCATGCTGTCCATCCTCCATCAACGACCAGATTAGCGCCTGTCATATAACTCGAAGCATCGCTGGCAAGAAATACAAGTGCACCTTTGTAATCAGTTGGATGAGCCATTCTAGCAAGCGGTGTTTTAGCGGAATAATTCTTTACAAAAAAATCATCCTGCTTATCTCTTACTCCTCCAGGAGAAAGAGTATTAACTCGAACACCTTTATTTCCCCAGTAGGCTGCAAGAAATCTTGTAAAAGAAATTACGGCTCCTTTTGTTACCGGGTAAGCAGCTGATTTGTAAAATGTCTGCTCACCTTTTTCATTTATATAGATAGATTGATCTGGTGCCACAATTCCATAAGTTGAAGCAACATTGATTATACTTCCAAAACCTCTGTCAGCCATTTCAGATCCGATTACCTGGGAACAAAGGAACATACCTGTTATATTAACATCAAGCGACTTTCTGAACATTTCAACAGGGTAGTTTTCAAATTTTGATTCTTCTAATTCTGAAAGAGGATCTTCAAATTTATCGTTAATAGCCGCATTGTTTACAAGGATGTCAATCTTTCCATAATTGCTGAGCACTTTATCTTTTAAATCTTTGACAGATTTTTTATTCGTAATATTTGCAGCGATACCCAGAGCTAAAGCGGGAAGGGTAGAAGC
>JAOTUT010000338.1 GCA_029863735.1 Ignavibacteria bacterium | reverse complement strand
CTGGATAAAGATCGTTCAAATCAATCAAACACTTTCCTGAAAATCCACGTATTCCCGAAGCGATCATTTCTGAAAGAACCACCTCACCATATCTTAAAGTTCCCATATCAAGCATTGTAGTCGTTCCGCCGAGTAACAGTTCATTAATGCTAAGCTGAGCATTAACGAGAAGAGACTTTTTATTGTGTGCGTTTTCAAACGGGAAGATTTTTAATCGAAGCCAGTCAAGCAATGGTAAATCTTCAGCTAATCCTCTGAAAAGTGTTTGGCTTAAATGAACATGAGTCTGAATGAATCCGGGAATAAGAGTGAGGTTCTTTGCATCATAAACTTCATCGTAATTCTCTTTTTGAATTTTATCGAATGAAATAAATGAAGAGATTATTCCGTTCGTTATTTCAACAGCGTGATTTTTTAAGATTCTGTTTTGCGTATCAGCAGTAACAATCTTTTTTGGTATTAAAAGAATATTCCCGTCGTTCTTACTCTTACTCATACTATTACTCTTACTCTGTCTCTCCATAGATTTCTTCCATTACTTCGAATGCGTAACGAAGATGTGGAATGACTATTGAACCTCCAACAATCAAAGCAATGTTGAACGCTTCGTGAAGCTCTTCTTTTGTAGCGCCTTCTGATATTGAGCGATCGATATGATAAATAATACAATCGTTGCACCGCAAAACCATTGATCCTACAAGACCCATAAGTTCTTTCATCTTCACAGGTAAAGCACCTTCAACATAAGCTTTGTTATCCAATGCAAAGAACTTATTAAAATCTCTAAAGCCCGAGTTGAGGATTTTATCGTTCAGCTCAAGCCTGTACTTCCGGGTTTCGGGAACGTTTTTCTTCATTTAACTCCTATGGTTATAAATTATTAAATTTATTTTTTTCTGGATCGTATGAAACTTCAAGTTCATTTACATCAAAGTCATCCGGTTCATCTTCCCAATCATATTTCTTTGTAGGCGGGTCAATCTTTCTGAACATATAAGCAGCCAAAAGCCCGGTTATTGCACCGAAGAGATGTGATTCCCATGATATTCCTTTCAAGCCGGGAATCATTCCCCAAACCAATCCTCCGTAAAGAAAAGTAATTACCAGTGCGAGTGCAATTGATTTGTTATCTCTTCGGAATATTCCACTAAAAAATAAAAAACTTACAAACCCATATACCAAACCACTAGCACCGATGTGATAGACTTGACGGGCAAACATCCAAACAAGTAATCCTGTAAGGATATAAATAAAAATAAAAAGTATATAAGAGACTTTCGGATAAAATGAAAAAATTATCACCCCAAGAATAGTGAGGGGTATTGTGTTCGAGATGAGATGAGAAAAATCTGCATGTATCAGCGGAGAAGTAACTATTCCAAGAAGTCCAATAAAATTTCTTGGAAGCAGACCCATCCTGGTTAGATCAATATTAAAAACATATGAAATTAAATAGATAATCCATAAAATCAAGGGAAAAGATAATGGTATCAGAAATTTTTGCAAATCAATTTTTAATGAATTATTGCTCACATTTTTAAATTGTTATAACTTTGTGATGATATGTCAACCAAGGAATTATTAAATTTAGTCCAAAATTTACAAATATAATCTTAAAATGAAGGAATACTTTCGCAATGAAGTTTAAAGTAAACAACTTATCAGTTTTGTCAATGATCTTTCTTTTGATTTTGATTCTACCGGTAAATAAGATATTTGCAGGTGCGTGGACTCAAAAAAAAGGGAGCGGGTATTATAAAGCAGATTTCAGATACTTAGGTGGGAATAAAATATACGATTCAAACGGAGACAAGCTTGCAATTCCTGATTTTAAAGATATGACGGTGGGGGTTTTTGGATCTTATGGAATTACAGATGATCTAACTTTGATGTTAAACGCTGCCGTCTTTAAAAGTATTAAACTGGATACCACCTCAACAGCATTGGTTTTTGATAATGAAGTATCAGGATTTGGAGATATTTTGGTTGGAGGGAAATACAAACTTGCAAAATTTGGTCAGTCATTTATTAGTGGAAAATTTTTACTTAACCTACCAACAGGAGAATCTACTCCAGACGGTGGTTTGTGGACAGGTAGTGGAGATTATCATCAAACCTTAGGTTTAGAGTACGGTTACTCTCTCTGGCCAATCCCAGCTTACCTGAATGCCGGTGTAACTTATACTAACCGAACACAAGGTTTTTCAGATGAATTCAGATATGGAATTGAAGCAGGTTATTCAATAATTCAAAACCTGAATTTGATTCTAAGATTCCACGGCCAGCTTTCAATGAAAAATGGTGATCCAAATGTAAAAGGTGGTTTCGGCGTTTATTCTAATAACCAGCAGTATATAGCTTACAATGCTGAGCTTGCTTATAAGTTTACAAACAACTTTGGAGTAAAAGGATATTATGAAAGCGGCGGTGCAGGCAAGAATATAATTTCAGCTGCTGTTATTAATGTTGGTATATTTTTTACAAATTAGAAAAAAAGCTGTCAATACCATTGAATCCAACCGGCAAGCAAGGTCTGACAGCTTTTATATTCATCCGGGAAATTATTTAGTCTCTAACTGTTTTATCGTTCCTTTTATCCTATCGAGCTGATTTTCAGGAGCCATAGCTAATGCTTTCTTATAATTTTCAATTGCAAGTTGCGTGTCTCCTTTGTTCATATAACCTTCAGCCAGACTGTCCCAGACATTCCAGCTATTTGGATAAAGTTCAGTGTTCATTTGGAAGACTTCGATAGCATCATCAATTTTTCCACCACCCAGTAACTGATAACCAAGGTTATTAATGTCAACTTCTGAGGCATTTGTAAAAGCTTCTTTCTTTAATTCAGCAGATTCAGATGCTTTATTAAGGTCTGCTAATATTAATGCTTTCGTATAAGTATTGGCTATGTTTTTATTAATATCTATTGAACGTTCGGCCCACTTTAATCCTTGTTCAAGGT
>JAOTUT010000337.1 GCA_029863735.1 Ignavibacteria bacterium | reverse complement strand
AACAGAATTCAGTGATAAATTCAGCAGCACTATTCCATTAACCAATAAACAGATTTACAAAAGAGATTTGAAATGGATCGACGGCAGTAAGATTATGATTGCTGAAGTTTCAGGCCCAAGTTTGGGTGTAGGATTCGAAATTGCCTATGCAATTTTTCAGAGAAAATTACCAGTGCTTGCAATTCATAGCTCTGAAGTTCAAAATATTTCAGCAATGATTGTGGGTTGTGATTCTACCCTTCTTACAATCGAAAAATATAGCGATGAGGAAGAAATGAAGAAGATAATAAAAGATTATATTGGTAAGCATAATTTAAAGTGAGTGAAAAAGATTTCATCTTCAGAAAAAGTAAAGAACTCTCCTTATCGGGAATTGAAAACTTTCCAATAGATTTTATCAATTCAAAAAAATTTTCTGAAATCGACGTTCCGAATAAAGTGTTGGTTTTGGGCAAAGAATTTTTCGGCTCGTACGAGGTTTCTTCTGCAACTGGTGATTTTGTTATGACTTTTACAAACGAGTCAGAAGCTAAATACATCGTCTACGCCAGCAGGGATAGAAAAAATAAAATTAAAATACCTCAAGATTCTGATTTAGTTAAAAAAACCGTTGGAGACTATGAGACATATCTTGATCAGCTTTTGCACGAAATAAAAAAAGATTATCTGAAAAAAGTAAACAACGGGAAAAACTTCACCTCGGTCTCAAATCAAATTTTCAAAAAGTTAAACCTGATCAGACTATGAGCAGCTATTCACGGGTATCAGATAAAATATATTCTTACCTTGTTGAAACTTTTGGTAAAGAGGCGGCGAAAAATTATGTGGATTTTGTTCAGGAAGAACCGGCAAAATATATCCGTGTTAATGAAAGGAAAATAAACCGCGACGCACTCTCAGCTCATCTTCTCGAAACTTACGGAATAAAAACTGAGCTCGTTCCCTATCCTCCAAATGCGTTAAAGATAAAAGATGGTTTTGATTATGCTGGAAGCACTCTGGAAATTGCTTTTGGATTTTATTATATGCAAGCATTGACTTCTATGCTGCCGCCGTTTGTTCTTAATCCATCCGAAAAAGATATTGTGCTTGATTTATGTTCCGCTCCGGGTTCAAAAACTACTCAACTAGCAGAAATGATGAATAACAAGGGAGTTCTTGTTGTAAATGAATTAGAAATGAAGAGGATAAAAGCTCTTGCGTTTAATCTTGATAAAATGAATTTGTTGAATTGCGGTATTGTTAACCAACGAGGAGAAATTTTAAGTAAATACTATGATTCTTACTTTGATAAAATACTTGTTGATGCTCCGTGCAGCGGTTTAGGTATTATTCAGAAAAAGACAGAGGTCAGCAAATGGTGGTCGATTGAACGAGTTAATAATCTCAGTGAAATTCAGACAAAACTTTTAGTTTCTGCTATTAAAATGTTGAAGGTCGGTGGTGAAATGGTTTATTCAACCTGCACACTTACACCTGAAGAAAATGAATTGATCATCAACAGAATTCTTAAAAAATATCCTATTGAGGTTGAAGGAGTGAATATTCCGATAGCGCATCACAAAGGATTAACTGAATACAAAAATGAGAACCTTGATAAGAGACTTTCAAAAGCAATTAGAACATTTCCCTGGGAGACTGACTCGGATGGTTTCTTCCTGATCAAACTGAAAAAAACAGAAGAGACTAAAGCACTTGAACAGTTTAAATGGAAGAAACATTTTTTAATGACGATGCACAAACCAAGTGACATTATCATAAATGATAAGCTTAAAATGCTTGCCCAAGAATTTGGAATTGAAACAGATGTATTCTCAAATTATAAATTTTTATTGAAGAGAAATGATATGTACTTTACATCGTCTGAATGGAGTGATAATGACCTAGGACTATTCCACAGAGTAGGCACGAAATTCGGAATGATAGACAAAAACGGAAATATTGTTCTTCATTCCTTTGCTGCACAGATTCTTCAGGATTTTATTTCGAAAAATATTTATGACTTAAAATCTCTCGATGAACTCAGATTATATCTGATGGGAGCGCTAATTCCCACCGATCAGCTTTCACCTGGACAATATGTTATAAGGTTCAACAATTATGTATTAGGAACAGGTGTTGTTATAAAAGGCGGTTTGAAAAGTAGATACCCGCGTTCAAGTAGAACACAAACCATCCGGATAAAAAGACAAAAAGTTCAGTAAACCCTTAATGCAAATTTACAGCAACACAAAAAATCTTGAATTTATCAAGCGCTTGCTGCAAGAAGATTGCCCTGCTTTTCCATTTCCACTATGCTTTTATGGTTTCTCAATCCTTTAAAACAATCCATTCCTTCCAATAAACAAAAAGCTTCGAATATAGCTTTCTTCCAATCAGAGTTTTTAATTATGAAGGGTAAATCCCTTATGGGTTTAGGCGCACCTTCGGATAACGGAACAATCTTTACGATCTTATCTCTGTTACCTAGTGCTTGATTTACTGATACACTTATTAAATAAGTGTGTAAAGTTTTGGGGACCCCATAAGAGCTTATGTTTTCCCCCCAGAATGTCACTGTTGCTAGTGCCATAGACAACCACCATATTTTTTATGTTAGATTAATTGGATTGAAGTCATCTGCAACCTCAGATAACTTTTTATCACGACTCAAATTTAGTTGTATAATAATTGCAACTATAATACCACTAACTTTATGGAGAATATTATTTGATAAGGAATTGATTTGGTAATATCTTGCTGTCACTTTTTAGACCTGGCGTCATTGATGACTTAGGGCGTTACAAATAACGGAAAATTTTTAATGCTTATAGAATTTTTTTAGAATTGAAATCAAGTTAGAAAAGATCCGAAGATTTTATTTGGACCAGAAGAGATTTTTTATCCGCTTAATTAAATCGAACTTTCGAGATGTTAAAAATGAATTTAGAATATCAGAAAATTCAGTTGTTCTTAAATAACCATA
>JAOTUT010000336.1 GCA_029863735.1 Ignavibacteria bacterium | reverse complement strand
CTGGCTGGTTGGAAATAAACAAAGATCAACAACCGAAACTTTTCGAATTAATTGAATCAATCTCCAAAGAAATTGAAACTAATTTTCCGCAAAAGGTGTACTTAGGTGCTGGTGTTGATGCAATGGTCTTTTATGATTCGAACTTCCGGAACTTATTTTTCCCGAGTAAAGAAAACCTGATGATAGGACTGGGGCTTGTGAATTCTATGAGTGAAAGTGAACTAAAAGCAATCCTTGCGCATGAGTTTGGGCATTTTACTCAGCGGAGCCTGAATGTTTATAGTTACGTTTATATTGAAAATCTGATAATCTATAAAATGCTAATAGATGAGGAAAATTATCAAACGCTGATTCTTAAATTTTCAAGAGTGCTGGGCAGGTTCGGCTGGATTGTAATTATTTATTCAAGGATTATCAGATGGATTTTAAGGAAAGTATATGAAATTGTGTCGAAGAGTTATATGGCACTTTCGAGAAAAATGGAATTCCATGCAGATGAAATATCTGCTGAAGTAGCAGGTTCGCTTCCAGCCAAAACAGCTTTACTTCGTTCAAGACTTGCTTCCGATTCTTTCAATTACATCTGGCAATTTTATTACAATCGTAACTCTGAAAACATAAAATCAGAAAATATTTATCCCCAGCATGCGTATGTAATGTTAAGATTTGCCGAAAGATTTGGAGTGAAAATTGAAAATAACCTGCCGCAGGTAACTAAAGAAATAATTTCACGATTTAACAGGTCTAAACTAGTAATTGCTGACCAGTGGGCATCACATCCCTCTATTGAGGATAGAGTAAAAAAGATTGAACAACTAAATATCCCTTCAACTTTATCGGTTGAATCTGCCTGGAATCTTTTTGTTGATTTGGAGGAAATTCAAAAAACGCTCACTGAAAAACTTTTCAGATACTGGCAATTCCAGGAAGCTCCGGTCAATCATTCACTTGAAGAATTTAAGGAGAAGTATCTTGAGGATTCTGAAAAACATACATTCAATAAAAAATACAACCATTTCTACGAGTTTCGGGATATCTCCCGTTTCGAAGTCAAGCTAGCAATTGACCAAAATGAAGAAAACATCTTCAATGATTTTACTGAAATTTATACAGATAAAAATGTTGATTTCATCCATCAGTTTAGCGGATTGGATATGGATTTAAAAACTGTTGAAAGCATTTCAAAAAAAGAAATACCCATCGAGACCTTTGAATATGATGGGATAAAATACCAATCAGAACAAAGTAAAGAATTATTGGAGAAACTGGTTAAACAGCACGAAGAATTGTATAAGCAAGTTAATGAACTGGATATAAATATTTATATTTTCTTTTATGAGCTTGGCAAATTATCAGGCAGACATGAAGAATTGATAAAATATTATGAAACATATTTTTATTTTTTAGAAGAGGACAAATCTAATCTGAAGATATATCTTGATCTGATAAATTCTATGCAGTTTATTTACAGAGTTCATTCTTTTAATCAAATTGAAATTAAATTAGAGGAGATGGGAGAGAAGGAGGATATCTTTAAAGAAAGAATGAACAATATTTTGAATGATTCGAATTATCAATCAATTATATCAGAAGAGCAAAAAGAAAAATTTAATAAATATCTTGCACAAGGATGGTCTTACTTTGAAAATCAAAAATATAATGAGGAAGCTTTGAAAGTTCTTGAAGAGGCCATTTTCCAGTTTTATGAACTTTGTTCGAGAGCACCGTTTTATGCCTTGAAGAAATTATTGGACTTTCAAATTGAAATTTTGGAGAACGAAAATCAGGCGTAGAAATTTAATTCCCAAGTGTCGCAACCATAACTGCTTTAATTGTGTGTAATCTGTTTTCAGCTTGATCAAAAACAATTGAATGCTTCGATTCAAAAACATCTTCCGTTACTTCCATGCCATCTAATCCATACTTATTAAATATCTCCTCACCAACTTTTGTATCACGATTGTGGAATGCTGGCAGGCAATGGAGGAATTTAACTTTCGGATTTCCTGTTAACTTAATTACATTCATATTCACCTGGTACGGTTTCATCAGTTGGATTCTTTCTTCCCACTTTTCAGCTGGTTCGCCAAGAGAAAGCCAAACATCTGTATAAAGGAAATCTACTCCTTTAACTCCCTCTTCAACATTATCAGTGAGAGTAATTTTTGCTCCGGTTACCTTTGCTATCAATTTACATTCTTTGATTAATTTTTCTTCCGGCCAGTTTTCTTTCGGAGCACAAAGCCGAACATCCATACCCATTTTTGCACCACCAACTATTAACGAGTTGCCCATATTGTTTCTCGCATCTCCTAAGTAGCAATAAGAAATTTTATTAAGTTTTTTCTTTGAGTGTTCCTCCATTGTTAACAAATCTGCCAAAACCTGAGTTGGATGGAACTCATCTGTAAGTCCGTTCCAAACCGGAACACCAGAAAATTCTGCAAGTTCTTCAACTATTTTTTGTCCGAATCCCCTGTACTCTATTCCATCATACATCTTTCCCAGAACTCTTGCAGTATCTTTCATCGATTCTTTATGCCCGATTTGGGAGCCTGTTGGTCCTAAATAAGTAACCTCAGCACCCTGATCAAACGCAGCAACTTCAAATGCGCAGCGTGTCCGGGTAGAGGATTTCTCAAAGATAAGTGCAATGTTTTTTCCCTTAAGTTTCTTCTTCTCATTGCCTTCCTTTTTATTTTCTTTTAATTTTTTTGAGAGGTTTAGTAAGTAGCGAATTTCTTTGGGTGAAAAATCTAATAGTTTGAGGAAATTTCTGTTTTTTAAACTGACTGCCATAAATAGTCTCCGGTGAATTTGTTCAATCTAACTAGTTGATATGTTTTTTACTTCACAAAATTATAAGTTTAATCTTATATTAAGAAACCTTAAACTTATTAGTTTCATGTTAAAACCAACTTTAAAAATAATTGGGGCAATAACAGGTAGCCTTTGGTTGCTTTTTGCT
>JAOTUT010000335.1 GCA_029863735.1 Ignavibacteria bacterium | reverse complement strand
GACCGCTCAATTTACCACCTACGATAATTGTTGGATCAATTCCTCCTTCAGTCAGAGTTAGCCCAACCATAGAAGTTGTGGTAGTTTTTCCATGCGTTCCGGCAATCCCAATTCCGTACTGCATTCGCATAGTTTCAGCGAGCATTTCAGCTCTTTTTATTATTGGAATATTTCGATTAGCAGCGGCTCTAACTTCAGCATTATCCGGAATCACTGCAGAAGAATAAACCAGGACATCTGCATCCTTCACATTTTCTGCTGAGTGCCCTTTATAAATTTTTGCGCCGAGTTCTTCCAATCTCTTTGTTACTTCAGTCAAATGGAGATCAGAACCGGATACTTCAAAATCCTGGTTTATAAGTATCTCTGCGATGCCACTCATGCCAATGCCGCCGATTCCTACAAAATGTATTTTTTTTATGCTCTTAAACAATATTCTTTTCTATTTTAGATTTCAATTCTTCCATTCGAAGCAAAAGTTCATCCTGATTTTCGTAATCAGAAAATCTTATTAGCACCGGTCTTACTTTTGCGTTTACTTTTATTCTTGCTGTCCTGAATGCAGGTGAGTTACTTGTTCTAACCTGCCTGGAAAATTTTATTTTTTTTAACTGATCAATCTTATACGCTTTTGATTTGAAACGATCGGCGAAAACTATTCCTTCATCTGAAATTTCGATGTACATATTCCTTATTAAGTTATAAACCAATGCCGAAACCGAAATGACTAATATGATCGCTAGAAAATATAAAATTGGGTCCTTTGTAATTAACCTGAAGGAATCTTCGATAAATTCACCTCTTACAACTCCATATAGTATCAACACGATGAAATAAATAATTGTTGATTTATAATAAAATGACAAATTGTATTTGAATATTCTTCTCTTTTGTTCACCGTTATTCATACAGCCTCCGCAAATTTTATTGCGTTTTGTGCGATCACTTTTGCAGCATTCGGTCTTGCCATTGATAGTGCATTCTTTCTTAATTCAGATTGTCGCTTTTCCGAATTCAATGTTTCCAAAACACTTTTTACTAATTCATTTTTCAAGTTTTTATCTTCGATCAAAATTGCTGCATGAATATCGGATAATGATTTTGCATTATAGTACTGATGATTCTCCGCAACATTTGGTGACGGAACAAGTATAGAAGGGATACCGAGATTCAACAGCTCTGCAATTGTTGTTGCCCCGGCTCTTGCCAGAAGCAAATCGCATGCAGAGTACGCTTCGTTCATATCTTCAATAAAACAATAAACTTTTATGTTGGATGAATTCATTCGCCTAAACTGTTCAAAATAATTTTTGCCTGTCTGCCAGATTATCTGAATGTTATCATTTTCCAATATTTTTATACTTTCCGACATAGAATCATTAATTGTTTTGGCTCCAAGACTTCCACCAAGCACAAGAAGAGTTTTTTTTTCACCTGACAATCCAAATTTTCCTAACGCTTCTATTCTCTCCATCCTGCCGAGATTTTTTCTAACTGGATTTCCCGTAATATGATGAATCTTATCTTTCCTCAAATATTTTTTTGATTCTTGAAAGCTTAGATGAACTTCGCTTGCATACTTTTCAAGTAATCGTGTTGTTACACCGGGATAACTGTTCTGCTCAATTAAAATAATTTTAGCGCCCATCACAGATGCCGCCCAGATAGCCGGACCGGCAACATATCCTCCTGCACCGATTGCAACTTTGGGCTTGAAGGAAATATTTATTGCTAATGATTGAATCAATGAAACAAATAGTTTTAAAGGGAACAATAAATTTTCAAAGTTAATTTTTCTTGAGAATCCTTTTATCCAAATTGACTTAAATTTAAATCCTAGCTTTGGAACAACTCTTCCTTCAATTCTATCTTTTGTTCCGATGAATAAAATATCAGCTTCAGGTTTCATTTCTCTTATCTGTTCAGCAACAGCAACAGCCGGGAAAAGATGACCGCCTGTTCCACCACCGGCGAATAAGAATCTGTATTTGCTCTGAACACTACTCATCTTCTTATTCCCTCAACAGCGTTTTGATCGGGGACATGAACAACACCGTTCTGTCGGAGATGATTTGTAAATGCAATATTTATTAATATCCCAACACTGACACAAAGAAATATTAACGAAGTCCCACCATAACTAATAAACGGCAAAGGTAAGCCTGTAGTTGGAAACACACCAGTAGTTACCGCAACATTTACAAAAGCATAAAGCACAATAGAGATTGTAACGCCGAATGCTAGCAACTGACCGAACATATCTTTCGATTTTTTTGCAACCAAAATTCCGCAAACCATAAAAACCAAATAAGCCAGTAAAACTGCAATCGAGCCAATCAAACCAAATTCCTCACCGAGGATAGCAAAGATAAAATCGCCATAAGCCTCAGGAAGGAAAAGATTACTTTGCATACTGTTGCCTATTCCAACTCCGAATATTCCGCCGCTTCCAAGACTGTAGAGCGCTTGCTTAACCTGGAAATTCAAATCACCGCCGCCTGAAACAGAATTCACATAAGAAAAAATTCTCGATCGTGAATGAGAAAAAATCATTGCTACGGTTCCGATTAATAGTCCACTGATAATCATCGAAACGAATATATGTTTGAACCTTGCACCACCAACATATATAACAGCGAGAGAAATGATAATCAGCATTATGCCGCTACTAATATTTGGCTGAAGCATAATTAAACCTGAGATTACGAGTATCCAGATAAAAAAGTAGAGGAATCCATTTTTGTAATTATCTATCACATTCGCTTTCGCTTCCAGTAGAACGGCAAGGTGGATGATCAAAACCAGTTTTGCAATATCAGCTGGCTGTATAGAAATAATTCCAAGATTCAACCACCTGCCGGCACCCTTGATGTCAGGCGCAAAGAACAGTGTCACTATGAGTATTACAGTAGTAATTATAATTACAGGTTTGCTCAAACGTCGGTAGTATTCATATGGAATAAAGGCGAAGAGTATAATTGCACC
>JAOTUT010000334.1 GCA_029863735.1 Ignavibacteria bacterium | reverse complement strand
TTGTCTTTTCAATCGGACTTCACCCGCTTGGTGCAAGATGGATACAGGAACATTTTCTTGTCGCACCACCGCAGGAAACTTATAGCTATTACGGTCCATTAAACATTCCGGCATTAAATGTTGGTTATCACAACGAGCATCATGATTTCCCCTCAGTTCCATGGAACAAACTTCCTCAAATAAGAAAAATTGCGCCTGAGTTTTATGATACACTTGTTTATCATAAGTCCTGGGTAAAACTCTGGCTCAGATTCCTTTTTGATCCGGACCTTTCCCTGTATTCACGGATGGTAAGAGCAAACAGAACTGGCTTGGGGTTAAAGCAGAGTAAAAGCCATTGACTTGTTCTATATAATTTTCATACAGCAATAGTTAAGTAATCTGTATTTTTCTTCCTCAAGGACTTTTATCAAAGCCCAATTGACTTCTCGAAATTAGGAAACTATCATTCATATATCTTCTTAATTGTGGAAATTGAATCTGTGTTTTTAGCCCAAATTCCTTGAAATACAATGAGTTATGATGGCATATATGTTGCAAAAATCGATATTTAGAATAATCCAATTTCAATCTGAAAGATCAGAATATGATTAAAGGAACAGTAAAAATTGAAGGTGCGATATGCAAAGGATGTGAACTTTGTATAATCTCATGCCCGCAGGATGGACTGAGACTCTCTGCACAATTTAACGATAAAGGATACCGCTTTGTTGAGCTGATCGAAGATAACTGTACCGGATGTACTAATTGTGCACTTGTTTGTCCGGAAGCAGCAATAACAGTTTACAGACAGCCTAAACCATCTAAGAAAGTTGCTAACAAGGAGTAAGTTCATCTTTAACTTAAAAACAGGCAAAGGTTTTAAAAATGGAAGAGAATAAAGATAAAAAAGGCGAAGCCCGTTTAATGAAAGGAAACGAGGCTCTTGCTGAAGCCGCCATTCGTGCAGAGATCGATGCTTACTTTGGATATCCTATTACTCCTCAATCAGAAATTCTAGAGTACCTCGAAAGAGAAATTCCCAAACGTCATGGGTTAGTGCTACAGGCTGAGAGTGAAATAGCATCAATCAATATGATATACGGTGCTGCAGGTGCAGGTGCAAGAGTAATGAGTTCTTCGTCTGGCCCGGGAATAAGTTTAATGCAGGAAGGTCTTTCATACCTTGCTTCAGCTCAGTTACCTTGTTTGGTCGTGAATGTTGTTAGGGGTGGTCCGGGTCTTGGAACAATTCAACCATCACAGGGAGATTATTTTCAGGCAACAAAAGGTGGTGGACACGGTGATTATCATTTGATTGTTTTAGCTCCCTCATCAGTTCAGGAAATGGCGGATTTTGTTTTTGACGGATTCCGTCTCGCAGAAAAGTACCGTAACCCAGCGTTGATTTTAACAGATGGTGCACTTGGACAAATGATGGAAAAAGTTGTTCTCCCTGAAGAAGGTTCACTAAAAAGAGTTGAAACACCCTGGGCGACTACAGGCAAACCATCAACAAGAGATCATAACATCATCACATCGCTTTTTATTAAACCCGAAGAGATGGAAGAAGTAAATCTTCAACTTCAGGAAAAATACAAGAAAATTCAGGATGAAGTTAGGTTTGAAGAAATACAAACCAAGGATGCTGATATCCTTCTGGTTGCATTTGGTTTATCATCAAGAATTTGCCAGAAAACAGTTGACCTTGCTAGAGAAAAAGGAATGAAAGTCGGATTACTCAGACCAATCACTCTTTATCCATTCCCTTACAAGAAATTAAGAAAGCTGGCCGACCAGGTTGATTTTATGATGTCTGTTGAAATGAATGCTGGTCAGATGGTAGAAGATGTAAAGCTTGGGGTTGAAGGAAAAGTTCCGGTTTATTTTACAGGAAGAATGGGTGGAATGATTCCTTCTCCGGAAGATGTGCTTCACGAAATTGAATTAGTTATTGAAAAACAAAACGTACTTCAAGATTAAGCCAAAAAGCTTATAAATAGGAGATTGAGATATGTCAATTGAAAGACCATCAGCTTTAGACTTTCCTCCCGATGCAGAAGGAATGGATATGGTCTATTGCAGACCAGAAACATTAACCGATGTTCCATTTCACTATTGTCCCGGTTGTGGGCATAGTGTTGTGCACAGAGTTATAATGGAAGTCGTTGAAGAGATGGGAATACAAGATAAAACTGTCGGCGTTGCACCTGTTGGTTGTTCAGTATTTGCTTATAACTATATGAATGTGGATATGCAGGAAGCTGCACACGGAAGAGCAAGCGCAGTTGCCACAGGGATAAAACGAGTGTTACCAGATCGGTTTGTTTTTACTTATCAGGGCGATGGTGATCTTGCTGCAATCGGTACGGCCGAAACAATTCATACCGTTAACAGAGGAGAGAACATTTTAATGGTGTTCATCAACAACGGAATTTACGGAATGACTGGGGGACAGATGGCCCCCACAACTTTAGTTGGACAGGTAACAACAACATCTCCGTATGGGCGCGAGATTAAAATGGTTGGGCATCCAATAAAAATTGCTGACTTGCTACTACAATTGCCGGGGGCATATTATGTAACAAGGCAAGCCGTTCACAATGCAAATGCAGTTAGGAAACTTAAAAAGGCTTTGACCAAATCTTTTGAATATCAGAAAGAAGGAAAAGGAACCTGCTTCGTTGAAGTAGTCTCAAACTGTCCTTCTGGCTGGAAGATGACTCCGGTGGAATCAATTAAATATTTGGAAGAAACAATGTTTCCGGTTTATCCTCTAGGCGATCTTAAAAAACCTGATGGTGCCTAGGGAATCTTTAAATAAAGAATAGCAGTAAGGAAATTAATAATGCAAATTGAACATGAAATAATTTGTGCAGGCTTCGGAGGGCAGGGCGTGCTTTCCATGGGAAGCATTATTGCTTATGCAGGAATGATCGAAGGAAAAGAAGTAAGCTGGATGCCTTCTTACGGACCCGAGATGCGTGGTGGAACTGCAAATTGTATTGTAAT
>JAOTUT010000333.1 GCA_029863735.1 Ignavibacteria bacterium | reverse complement strand
AATTAAGGACTGATAAATTTATAGCAATAAAGAAAATGCTACTGATTAAGTAATCCAGGAAAATATTTATTGGAAAACCCTTATCAATAAGATTTGGTAAGGGTTTTAAATTTCGTCCGACAATTATTTTTCTATTTAATTATTAAAAATCTGTAAATTTGATGATGAATTATTGATTTTAGTCCTGTTCCTTAAAATATAATCGGAGACATAAAATGATTAAGATTTATTTGCAAATGTTTTTATTGTTTATTTTTATAACTGCATTTGCACAGTCACCAATTAATAAAATATCGAAGGCTCTTGAAATAAAAATGAGCGAAGCTGCTCCGTCTGAAGAAATTTTAGTCTGGATTTATTTTACTGACAAGGGAATGAATACTGATGTTTATTTCAATAATCCTCAGTTAGTTGTGAGTGAGAAATCAATCAATAGAAGAGTAAAAGTATTAGGTGATTCTTCCCCACTTACTAAAAGAGATTTACCGGTCAATTCAGATTATATCTTAGAAGTCAAATCAATTGGATTAAAAGTCAAACATTATTCAAAGTGGTTAAATGCAGTCAGTGGTACGGCTAATAAAATTCTCTTGGAACAAATTGCAAACATTCCTGCTGTTAAAAAACTTGATATAGTTTATAAATTAAGAAGTGGTGATGAACCTGAAAATGAATTAAATAGTATTTCTCAAACTCAAATTAAGGAACAGCCTGAAGGCGTGAACAGCTATGATTATGGGGCTTCATATTCGCAGCTTCAGCAAATTAACGTCCCGGCAGTCCACGATTCAGGATTTACAGGACAAGGAGTTACAATTTGTGTTATGGATGCTGGTTTCAATAGACTTAGCCACGATGCATTTCTTTCAATGAATATTATAGCTGCGTGGGATTTCGTAAACAACGATCCAAATGTAGGCAATGAAGGGGATTTGGGTGAAGGATCCCATGGAACAATGACTCTCTCTACAATTGGCGGTTATGCACCTGGTAATTTAATTGGTCCTGCTTTTAATTCTTCATACATCCTTGCAAAAACAGAAAATACAGACAGTGAAACACCTATTGAAGAAGATAACTGGATAGCTGCTATAGAATGGGCAGATAGTATTGGAGTTGACGTTACTTCAACATCTCTCATCTACCTGGCATATGATCCTCCTTACCCAAGTTATACCTGGATGGATATGGATGGAAACACTACTGTTATAACCAATGGAGCCGATTATGCAGCTTATGTAGGAATAGTTGTGGTTAACTCTGCTGGTAATGCAGGTTATAATTCAACTCACAATACACTTGGTGCACCAGCTGATGGTGATAGTGTTATCACCGCAGGAGCAGTAAATTCTTCGGGTAACAGATCATCATTCAGCAGCGTTGGACCTACTGTCGATGGAAGAATTAAACCTGATATTATGGCATTAGGCTCAGGTGATGTGGTTGCTTCTCCATCTAATGATCATAATTATACAACTGCCAGCGGAACATCATTTAGTTGTCCGCTTTCGGCAGGAGTTGCAGCTCTTATTTTATGTTCTAATCCAAACCTGACACCGATGCAGGTGAGAGATGCGATGAGAAACACAGCTTCACAGAATTCCAACCCGGATAATTTATATGGATGGGGAATATTAAATGCACTTGAGGCTATAAATTATTTTCCACCAGTACCTACAACATTTCAGTTATCAGTTGATATAAATAATGGCTGGAATATGGTATCAGTACCAGGAATAAATACAGATGGAATGGGAGTAGATAATTGGTGGGAATTCAGAGATCAAAGTACTGACGTATTCAAATATCTTGGAGGTTATCAATCTGTAACAGATGCGATTCCGGGAATAGGATACTGGATGAAACACTCAGGATTCAGAACCTACAATACAGGAGAGGAATGGCCTACAGGTGGAATACAGATTGTAACACATGATCCAATACCAATTCATACCGGTTGGAATTTAATAAGTATTTATGAATGTCCAGTAGATGCAAATCTCTTGACAACGACTCCACCAACTTTACAAATTGGATCTATCTTTGGTTATTTAAGTGGATATATAATTGCAAATACGTTATATCCCGGTTATGCGTATTGGTTTAAATCTTCAGGGGAAGGGTTGTTAAATATACCAGCATGTAATTAATGTTGAAATTTGAAGTTATCAATCTTGCATGCAATAGGAAGGAGTGTAGTCAAACTATTTAAAAATAACTGAGGTAGCAGGAAAATACCAGAGAAGAATGTATTTTTATGAATTAAGGACTGATAAGTTTGTTTTAATTATTAAGTTGATTTTATCAAAGTTATACATGAAATAATAAAAAAAGCTCCAAAAAGTGAAAATTTGTAGAGGTTTTTATTTGCATTCGTTCATTATTGCTTGCCTTTTTCAGTTTATTTTGTGAAGTTTATATAGAGATTTATTCCTACCTGAGAGAAATAATATGATTGCCAAATTAGTTTGAAAATTCAGTACTTAGTGGGATTACTATCAGAATTTTTATACGAATATTTTTTTATCGGTGACAGAAATTGCATTTAAAATTCGATTGGTAAAATAAAAAAATGCAAGTTCTGACTTGTTTTCTTTAGAAAACTTTTTTGAAATGAACTGTGCTTTCTAATTTGTCTGATATTGATACGAATTACTCATCATAATAATAGCATATGAACAATATTGCCATAATTTTTGACAAATTTTGATGGTATGATGATTGTCTACTTTTTCGACTTAAATTGAATTTGATTACCTGTAATCAATAATAAATGCTTATTCTAAAAACCTAAGAGACTGCGTTATGCGTAAACTATTTCTACTAATCGCTTTAATATTTCTGTATTCAGGATTTACTTTTGGACAGGTATTTTCAATCACACCACCAAACCTTGACTTCGGCAATGTAGTAATCGGATCAAACTTATTACTACAGTCAACAGTAAATAACCCGGGAACATCAGACCTGGTTATATCGGACATAGTATCATCGGA
>JAOTUT010000332.1 GCA_029863735.1 Ignavibacteria bacterium | reverse complement strand
AAGCAATGTGAAGTTATCGATATACAATGCATTAGGTGAAAGGGTAGCAGAACTGGTTAACTCATCATTGACAGCAGGAAAATACCAGTATCAATGGAATGCAAAGAATGTAGCAACAGGAATGTATATCTATGAACTACGAACTGATAAATTTGTATCAGTTAAGAAAATGGTGTTGATGAAGTAACGCAAGAACACCAATTAACTTAAAAAACCCCCGAGCCCCCGGGGGTTTTTAATTTCATCACCCTTTGAGTAAGTGACTGAAAATCTTTGTATTAAAAATAAAGGCAAATCCGATTAAATACAGTTATAATTTCTAATAACTTGACATTCATAATTTACTTTCTTTTGTTTGTGTTAAGTTTTATAACCAATGGGGTGAAAAATGCGAACATTTAAAATATCTCTCCTGGTTTTTATTCTCCCAATTACTTTGTCTGCACAGTGGTATGATATAACGAATGTCCCACACGGTCGTTGTGATGCAATTGATGCATATGATAGCTTGATAGCAACCGGAGCTTATACCACAGATTCTCTTTACTTAACAACGGATGGTGGTAACAGTTGGTTCGGAAGACCTCTGCCAGGAAAAGGGCCTGTAGATATTTCAATTATAGGCGAGAATAAAATCTGGTTTTGTTCTGATGATGGGAAAATATATCATACCATTGATGGGGGACTTAACTGGCAACTTCAATTCTATGATACATTACTGACAAAGTTTATGAACTACCTGGAAATGTTTGATGAAATGAATGGTATGGCAATGGGCGATGCACCGACAAGTGATAAACCCGCGCTTTTTCTTAAGACCACAGATGGTGGAATAAATTGGGTATCACAGAATGATTCAGAGTTGATTGGGTTATCATCTGGTAATGTTTGGAGAAGAGTTGACTTTGCAAATTTAGATCTAGGTTATTTCTATACATTCAATGCTTTTCCTCCAAGTATATATAAAACAACAAATAGTGGTAAGAACTGGCAGGTTATAAATGATACGATCCAATGTAATGTTTTGAAAGTCTATGATGAAAATATACTTTTAGTTGAACACACAAATATTATGTATCGCACTCTTGACGGGGGACAAACATGGGGTAGTAGTCAATATGATTCTCTGGGATGGGCATTAGACATTGAGTTTATTCCCGGAAATCCTTCAAATGTATGGTGCGGTTTAGAGTCAGTAAGTTTGAGTAGTGATACAGGAAGAACCTGGGTAAAGGAATTTGATTTTCCGCAGGGATCCGGAATTCTCTATGATATGGTTTTTACTGATGAAAATTTTGGTTGGATTTATGCAGGTGGCGGTGGGTTTCTAACAAATATGTACAGAACAACAAACGGAGGCCACGGAGGAATAATTATTTCAGTTGAAGATGATGGAACAGATATAGTGCCTTCAGGATATAGTTTGGCACAAAACTACCCCAACCCGTTTAATCCTGTAACTAGTATTAAGTATGTAGTAGGTAGTCTGCAGTTTGTTACATTGAAAGTTTACGACCTACTCGGAAGAGAAATTGCAACACTCGTAAATGAAGAAAAACCTGCAGGTGAATATGAGGTTGAGTTTAACGGGAGTGGATTCCCCAGCGGGATTTATTTCTATCGGCTCAAAGTTGGAAATTATATAGAGACAAAAAAAATGGTTTTAATGAAATAGTTTGGAGGTTTTAAAAAATGACAAGTAGAAAAATGAAATCATATTTAAAATGTGTTTTTCTATTTTTTCCTTTCATAATTCTTGTCTTTTTATCCTGCAGTGAAGAAGAGCCAATATATTTTGCAGCAAGACCTTTGGCTATTGCTGGTGCTGATCAACTTGTGGAGATTTTTGATACTGTCTCTTTGGATGCGAGTTCCAGCACCAATAATGAAAATGTAGAATACATTTGGTCTTTCGATTCTAAACCTTCAGGAAGCACAACTGTTTTCTCAGATTCTACTTTGCCGAATCCAACCTTTATTGCAGACGCGAGTGGATTTTACAACATTAAATTGGCAGTAAAGATTAATGAATCATATAGTGATCCCGATTACGCTGTGATTCAGTCGATAATCAAAAAGTCAGAAGAGTATTTCCCCCAAAAAGTTGGCAACAAGTGGAAATACAAAGTATACGATGAAACAGGTATAATTAAAGACATGCTAACTATTAAAGTGGTTGGTACAAAAACTTTACCAAACGGAGAGCTAGCTTCTGTTTGGGTCTATGATGGCACCAGTCATATTTTTCCTTATAGTATAATTGATACGTTATACCTTGTAACCATAGAAGATACACTGGTATATTACTTTTCTCTCCAAAATAGTCAGGTTCCTTTCTTAGGATATATAGTCCCTTTGAGTGTCGGAACCAAATGGACTTCGTGGTCGTGGTGGTGGACGGAAGTAAGTGTTTTAGAAAAAATAGCATTATCCATTGATATTGGAACCTTCCAAGAAGTATGTAAAGTGGAACATCTAATACCCGGATCGATGCCAGTTTCAGGCTTTTTATCGTATAACTGGATTATTCCACATCTGGGATTAGCAAAAATGGGTTTATACGAGCCAGACCAGCCACCTTATTATTCTGAAGAGCATTGGGAATTGTTCTGGTATGAATTAGTAGAATAAATAACCGTACAATTTTGTTGAAACTAAAAAGATGGTTTTAATGAAATAGAGTAAGATTAAGAGAAAGAGTATGGGTAAGAACCGCGGAGTCTTACTCTTAATCATACTCTTACTCTACCTCCGGTTCCATCATCGTAATCCATTTATCCGGATCAATAATGGGTTCAACTCCTTCCGGAATATTCACCGAGCCGGCACCCTCTCTCATTTCAACCTTAACAACCTTGTCACCTATTTTTATTTCAACAGGGACAGAGAACGGGAGATCGTTTACAATTTCCCACTCAAGATACAAAGTGTTGTTTTTTATTTCAGCTTTAAGAACAGGAAGCGATGCCTGCCTGAAGTAAACTTCCCAGAACCAATCG
>JAOTUT010000018.1 GCA_029863735.1 Ignavibacteria bacterium | reverse complement strand
TTAATAAAGAAATAGACGATAATAAAAACAGGTTGAATGAGCTTAACCAAAATATCAGGCACTCAACAAGTGAACTTTATGAACTTCGGAATTCAATAAACAAAATAAAAATTGAACACGAAGATCACCGGGTTTCAATCAATAAATTGGCATCTGTAAAAACAAGGCTCGAAGAAGATATCAACAGGAATAAACTTGTATTTGATAAGTATGCAAGTATTAAAGAAAAAATCCGGCAGGAACAGGAACTTATAAAGAAGAAAAGAGAAATCACTGCATCACTTAAATCTTCGAATAAAATCAGTGCAGGGGAAAAAACTTTTGAATCTCGTAATCCCAAATGGTTTAAGCTGTAGGTTATTAACGTCTAACCTTCCTTCCGTTTTTTGCCTGAGCGAATCATAAAATTAAACCCAAAACGAAATTTTCTATGCTAAAAAAATATTTTAGATTTATAAGCCTTTTATCTTTTCTACTAATTCTTTCAGGAAACATTTCTGCTCAAAAGTTTAATCCGCCTGAATGGAGCTACAATAAATCAATCTATGAAGTTAATATAAGGCAGTACACAGAAGAAGGTAACTTCAAAGCTTTTGAAAAGCACTTACCGGGATTAAAAGAACTTGGAGCTGATATCTTGTGGCTTATGCCTATTCATCCAATCGGAGAAAAAAACAGAAAAGGAACGCTCGGCAGTTATTATTCGGTCAAAGATTATAAAGCAGTCAATCCGGAATTTGGTACGCTGGATGAATTTAAATCTTTAGTAAAGATGGTTCATAAAATGGGGATGTATGTAATTATTGATTGGGTAGCTAATCACACTTCATGGAACAATGAATGGATTATTGATCATCCCGAATTCTACACGACTGATTCGCTTAATATCATAATTACACCGGTTCCTGATTGGACAGATGTAGCTGATCTAAACTATGAAAATAAAGAACTGTGGGCTGAAATGATCGAGGCACTGAAATTCTGGGTCGAGGAGTGCGACATCGACGGATACCGTTGCGATGTTGCAGGAATGGTTCCAATAGAATTTTGGATCGAAGCAAGAACTGAGTTAGAAAAAATTAAGAATGTTTTTATGCTGGCTGAATGGGATACGCCGAAAGTTCATCTTGCTTTTGATATGACTTACGACTGGAACCTTCACAATATTATGAATGGAATTGCTAAAGATGAGAAAACAGTTGTTGATTTAACCGAACATCTCAAGAAGAACGAAAATGATTTTTCAAAGAATGCATTCAGGATGCAGTTCACTTCAAATCACGATGAGAATAGCTGGAACGGAACTGTGTTTGAAAGATTGGGCAACGGTGTTGAAACGTTTGCTGTATTAACTTGCGTTATCCCTGATATGCCGCTGGTTTATACCGGACAGGAAGCTGGTAATACAAAGCGACTATCCTTCTTCGACAAGGATACTGTGGAATGGAAAAATTATGAACTCTTCGATATCTATTCCAAACTTTTTCAGTTAAAGAAGGATAACAAGGCTCTTCGTAACGGCGATCTCGGTGGGAAAATGATCTTTCTTAAAAGCACTAATGAAAAAAATATATTTGCATTCACCAGAAATTCTGAGGGAGATAAAATCCTTGCAATATTTAATCTTTCAGACAAACCACTTGAATTTGATCTTACGGGGGAGTCACTGCAAGGTTCATATAAAAACTTTTTCACAGGCAAGCTGGAATCCTTAGTATCAAAGGAAACTTTCAATCTTAATCCCTGGGATTACAGGATCTATACTAAATAAACCATCCTGAAATCCTTAATTCTTCCTAATATCCAACTGTCGAATTTATTTATATCGATTGAACTATTCTTTATACACCAGATGATGATCGTCGGTTGATATAAATCACACAGCTAAGCTCATTTCTCTAATTCATAAGCATTTTCGCATAAAAACCTCTACCAGAATAACCGATAAAATCAGGCAAGGATTTTGTCCATGATAGTATTAGAAACAGAGGATAATAAAATGAAACCAAATTTAACAATACTAATCAGCCTATTCTTTCTATCGGCAACAAATTATTTAATGGCGCAGCCTTCAACTAGTTTTTACTTCACAACTGCTATTCCTGTTAATGAATATCAGAATTTTGACAATGAAGTTGGATACGGTGGTAATTTTGAATTCTTCTTCATTTCTCCTTCCAAAGAAAAACCTATCGGCATGGGAGTCAGCCTATCTTACCTCGGACAGGGACTTTATTTTTATGATGACCCATGCGATTGTGAAACTAATTTGGGTAACAACCGTGCAAATAATTTTATCAATTTGAATATGATTCTTCAGGTTGCACCAACTGGCGGTACAGTCAGACCATATCTGGAAACAATTTTCGGAGGAAGCTATATTTTCTCAAATACTGAACTAATAACTTTAAATTATAATTCGGTTAATCTTTATATTGATGATTGGGCCTGGACGTATGGAATCGGTGGAGGATTTAAATTTTTATTGGGAGCGCAAGAAAACGAAAGTGGTTCAGTTTATCTTGATATAAAGGGAAGATATTTAATGAGCTCAGCTGTATATCTGCTTGATCGTAACTCCATTCGGTATGCCAATGATAGATTTTACTATTCCGTAAATGAAACTCAAATTAACTTTGTGGCAGTCCAGGTAGGAATTGTTTTGTATTTCAGGTAAAACGTGGAGACGCATTTAAAAGCGTCTCCAATTTAATTAAACTTAGTATGAGTCCTCGTTAATATTCTTTTCAGTAACCTTACCATATTTTGCAACTCTATCTCTAATATCTTCAGCTTTGCCAATCAACACAAATTGCAGATTGGTTTTTGGAAAATATTCATTTATCAGTTCATTCGCTTTATCGATCGTTAGTCCGTTTACTTCATTTTCAAAATTATTTATGATAGAATCATCGAGACCGTAAACATATTTCTGCGTGAGAAAAGCAGCCAATGATCCTGCCGTTTCATAATCGGGAGGGAATTGTCCTTTAACATAATTCTTTGCAGATGACAAAGTTTCCTCATCAATTCCAGTTTCGAATAGCCTTTTATATGTTTTAAGTGCAAGGTCAATTGCAGCTTCTGTGTTTTTTGTTGCTGTAAATGTGAAAATGTAAAATGTGCCTGAACTTTTATATTGAGCAAATCTGCTTCTTGCACCGTACGTCAGACCTGCATTAACCCGCAACTCATCATTCAGCCAGGAAGTAAATCTTCCGCCGAGAATTGTGTTAATAACATCAAGCTGAATTTGATCTGGATTATTCTTTGTAAAACCAAATCCGCCAATCATAAAAGTTGTTTCCGTAGCGTTGTCTTTGTTAATGAGATATACAGAAGGACTTTCAAATGGTGTGTTTATCATTCTCACATCTACTATCATTTTGTTCGATTCATTTTTCCATCCGTCAAAGTGTTTCTTAATAATATTTTTCATTTCAGGTGAATTAAAATCACCAACAACAGCTATTGCTGAACTTTCAGGTCTGTAGTTAGTGTTATAAAACTCCTTTACCTTCTCAAATGAAATGCTTTCAATTCCTGCTTTAGTTCCGCGTCCCGGATTTCCATAAGGTGCATCACCAAAAATGTCCTTATTAAAATAACTGCCAATTACTGATCTTGGACTTTCCTTTGCCTGGTCTATTTCGGCGATCCATCTTTGTTTTCTTTTTTGAATTTCTTCATCCGGAAAGGTTGGACTTAAAATAATTTCTTTGACAACAGATAAGAGTGTTTCTGTATTTTCCTTCATGAACTGCGTATATAAACCTGAATAGTCTGCAGATGCATAAGTATTGACATTGCTTCCGTAAAAGTTGAACAACGAATCGATCTGTGACTTTGAGTAGTTTGTCGTCCCAAACCTCAATGCTTCTGTTGTGAATGATGCAATACCTGAAGTCGAACCATCTTTGATAACTCCCCCGTTAAACACCGCTGAAAATGAAATTAAAGGAACATCTTTCTTTTCCATTAGATAAACTGTCAATCCGTTATCTAAATTAATTGTTTCGTAATCAGGCAGTTTGAACTGGCTAAAAGCAGTCGAGCCTAAAATTAGTACGAGTATGATTGTATGGACGAATGATTGAATGATTGTTTTCATAACTCTTCCTCCGTATTCAGTATTCCTATTGTTCTGTTATCTTTTGTAAAATATTCTCCGGCAACTCTTTTGATATCATCGGTCGTAACTTTTTTATAATCATCCGGAGCAGAGAAAAGTTTTTTGTAATCACCGAAGAAAAGCTCATAGGTACCAATAGTGTTCGACATACCATTGATTGTTTCCAGTGTTTTATAGAAACCCATCAGTTTCTGGTTTTTAACTTTCTGCAATTCGTTTTCACTTATTCCCTCGTCAATAATTTTTTGAACTTGCTCGATTATGGAAACTTCAAGTTCGGATGCTTTTACACTGTCATTGCACATTCCGTAGAAATAAAACAATGTCGGATCGAAAGCATCACCGTAATATGTGCCTACTTCAAGTGCAAGCTGATTTTCTTCAACAAGTGCGCTGTAGAGTCTTGATGATCTTCCCTGCGATAAAATCGAACTCAGCAGATCGAGCGCATAATAATCATCACTGCCTGTTTGGGGAACGTGATAAGTAATCATCAGGTAAGGCGATGGAACTTCTCTTTGAACAAATACACTTCTCTCACCTGTTTGTTCTGGTTCAACTGTGTGTACTTTCCTTGGCTCTGGTTGCTCTGGAATCGGTTCCCAATATTTTTCTGCGAGTTTCTTTATTTCACTAAGCTTTACATCGCCTGAGATTACAACCAGGCAATTATTCGGAGCGTAGTAAGTATGAAAATAATTTTCAAGATCCTGCTTGGTCCAGTTTTTTATATCAGATTCCCAACCTATTACCGGCCACATATACGGATGAGCCATAAATGCAGTTGCCTGAACTTCCTGCCAGAGCTCTTCCATTGGATTGTTCTCGAGTCCGGTTGATCTTTCAGAAAGAATAACACCGCGCTCGCTTTCGATCATCGAAGAATCAAAATTAAGATAAGCAATTCTATCTGCTTCAAGATCAAAAATTACTTCAAGTGCTGAACTTGGGAACCAGTTTGTGTATGCTGTAATATTCTCTGATGTGTATGCGTTGTTAGCTCCACCGTTGGCTTCCATTGTGCGGTCAAATTGCTTTGGTCCGTATTTCTGTGCACCGTTGAACATCATATGTTCAAAGAAATGAGAGATGCCCGTAATTCCAACATGCTCATTACGCGAACCGACTCGGTAAAACAAATACATATTTGCATTTGGAATTGAGCTGTTCTCAAGAACTAAAATTTTCATCCCGTTCTTAAGGGTGAATGCCTGAACATCATCTGCAGCAATCTGTGCAAACAACGATGCCGCAGAGATGAGAAAGATTATTAATGTTTTCATACGATCATCCGAATTTTTTTGATTTAGTGTTGTTAAAATACTGATAGTTTATTAATCGTGACTAAAAAAATGATGGGTGGAATAATAATATTATCGGATGCTTTTCTAATTTTATTATATTGCCGTCAACAAAAACAAAACGAGTCTCTATGAGCGAAAACACAATCAAAGCAAAGGTGCAAATGGGGATACTTAGACCGACTAGTGAAATATTTGAAGCAATTGTTGATCCTGTGAAGATGAATAAATATTTTATATCAGGCAGCACAGGAAAGATGGAAAGTGGAAAAAGTCTAACCTGGACGTGGAAGGATTTTGATGCAGAACTGCAAATAAAAGTCGGTAAAGTTGAGAAGGATAAAACCGTCTCGTTTGAATGGAGAGGCAGCGGCGTTGAATGCGTGGTTGTTATTACACTCGAAACTAAAGGTGAAAATCATACTCTTGTTAAAATAACCGAATCGGACTGGCCTGCAGATTATAAAGGAGCGAACCAATGTATGGGACAGGTTGAAGGTTGGACTCACTTTCTTTGCTGCTTAAAAGCTTTTCTCGAATACGGAATAAACCTTAGAGTTGGCGGAGTAATTAAGTAACTTCAATCCTCACACTGTGAACCCTCTGTCTGCCATTTTTTTTCTTTTTCGAAATGTGTTTTTGAGAAAGCATAACTCACACCGAAAAAGTTGAGATCAATTCCGGATACGCATTTAAATTTCAACCTCCCTTCCTGGCAAGGAGGTGCATTGCTCAACAGTCCCGGTTCAAAAAAAGTCGAGACACTAGTATTATAAAGAAAATATGGAACCACAATTTCTCCCAGTATTCCAATTTCGAATCGCGGAAATTCAAGACCAACCCCAACTCCCATGGCAACAACACCCGCACTAACAGTTTCACCCGTAACAGCCATATTCTCCGATTTGATTTTACTTTTCACCTGGGCATCACCATCAATAAACTTAAAACCCATGTCACTGTCATAAGTTAATTTATAACTTGCCTGGCTGCTTGCACCTTCTTTTACTTCCGGGTAAACTTTCAAGTTGCACCCAATGTTAAAGGAAATCGGGATGTTATATATAATCATAGGTATTTTTATTTTTGCAGGGATTTCGAGTGTTGCAATTTCTGAACCCAACCCAACTGCTGCAAATATTATCTCAAGTTCGCCTTTTAACCCGTTATTCTGAAATTCAAAATTTTGCAATTCGGAATTGGCAAAATGAATTTCTGCCTGATTGGTAAATTTGGATATAAATCCCTTACCCTGGATTGAACATACCTTTTGTCCTTTAATAGATTTTGAACCTGTTATATCAATATTCAGCTTGTTATTCTTTGGTTCAAGATCCAGGTTGATATCCCATCCCTGAATCTTCCCCTCAAAGTGGATTTTTAATTCCGAGGTTGTTTCAGAAGCAAAAATTGCATCACCCATTAATAAAGATGCGTTCTTAACTTCCGGTTGATCGGAAGACCAATCAATTTCAGATTCCCACGCAATAGTTCCGTTTTTAATTACTTCATTAAGAGTTACATATTCGGTATATACTATTATATCATCTCCCTGTTCTGCTACACTCTTCACTCTTCTAACGGAGTGATCATAGAAAAAAACGATCTTGCCAGGCTTCAGATCCAGAAGATCATCGGCATCGGAAGTAAACATATAAACACCTGATTTTTTATCTGCAGAAAGGAATGATTCCATAACATCCTCTTCAATAACAACTGTGTTGTCTGTATACTCAACATCATAAGTCGATTTATCTGGCTCGGGGATATTTCCTTTTTTGTCCACATTTTCTTTTCCATCGCCCCCGCAACCAAATATAATTACGGCTATTAATAGCAGTGATAATATTTTTGTTAAAACAGCACCCAGCGTTTTCATTTTACCTCCTGTCAATGGTATACTTTAGGACAAAAATAAAAATAAAATTTGAATTATAAGAGTTGTAATCAATATTAAGCTGTCATTCCCGCCCTGCCTATCTGGCCCGCTCAGACTCGTCGGAGACGATACGAGCAGGCAGATTCCGGACTCGTTCGTCAGAACCCCGTTCTGTCGGAACAAGCCAGCATGACAATCACGCCGGATGTCACGGCAAAGGCTGTGATGTCTAAAGTAAAAAAGCACTCGCTTCAATAAAAGAGAGTGCTTCAATTTATGTAGCCTCCTATTAATTATAAACTTTTATTTTTTCGCCAACACTTGCCCCATTTTATCCGGTGTTACCGGCTGCGGAACCATATTATTTATTGGTTTTACAGACATCAGGTAAGCGTACATTGCTTTAAGGTCCTGATCTGTTTTCTTTCCGTAGACATCCCACGGCATTGGAGGAAGCAATGGTCTGCCAACACCCATATATTTTCCTTCCCTTAAACATTTAACAAACATCTCTTCTGTCATAGTACCTATTCCGGTTGCTTTATCGGGTGTGAGATTGGATGCATAAGAAATTCCCCACATTCCTACCTATGCGCCTAAATGCTTGTCAGTCATTGACCATTTACCGGGTCCTATCATGTTCATGTCAATAGCAGGCAATACTTCTCCCTGTGGATAACCCGAGAAACGTCTTGTTGTGTCAAATACAGGTCCGTTCTCAGTAAATATTTTAGGTGTATGGCAGTCATCACACCCGCTCGTGGTTACGATGTATTTCCCCAAAGCAATCATCTCTCCCTGTGATAGAGGTTTGGCAGTTTTTTCCCCCGCACAACTAAACTGAAACAACAGTACAATAGAAAACAATGTAGTTATAACCCCTGCAAAAATAATTTTGCGCATAGCACCTCCTTAGTAATATGTGAATGAATTATATTTTAACCTGACCGAGAGTTGTGTGGCAAAGGTAAGTTATCCCGGGTGAAATAGAAGAGTGATGATGAATTGTAAATTTATTACCCGACGATAGAACGAAACTATCTAAAGCTTTTGTAAAATACAATTTATACTAAGTGCTGTAAATTCTTGATAGTGTTCATATAAAATATCCTATTCCTTCTGAGTCTATTCTTGCTCGTGATAAATCAGCATTTGAACTTTCCAATCCCCTTTATTTTTCTTTGTGAAAACATATGTGTAAGTACCTTTCAACTGTTCTTTAGTTTTATTTCCATACTTATCATAAATATCAGAAGTGAACTCACCTATTGACCAGGCAATGTCATCTTCAACTTTTGAATGAATTTCCTTTGTGCTTACAACTTTATATTTAGATGGATTTGTTTTCAGGACCGTTGCAGCCATTTTATCTCTTCCATACCTCAGCTGGTGGGGTGATTTGAAAAATGCATCGTGCTGAAGCTGTGAGACCATTTCATTAATGTTTTCCTTATTCCAGGCCTGGTGAAATTGTTTTGTTAACAAATCCGTAAGTGAACTCTGTCCAAATGAAAATGAATAGATAAGCACAGAGAGAAAAATTATTAAGGTAGAACTCTTTTTCATTTTTATTCTCCATTTAGTTAAAAAATTATTTCTTCTGTGATGAGATAGATGAATATAAAACAAATAAGTAATAAATAGTAAGAATAGGTGAAATAAGCCCATTCTCCTCATAACTTTTCTCACATAATCGTAACTTTAGGGTAATCTTTTTCTCAATATCCACGGATTGGAAAAATGGAGCAATCTTATCTCAACATGTTCCTGCAGGGCGGATTCATAATCTACATACTATTCGTCATTTCAATAATCTCACTTGCGATAATAATTGAACAGCTGGTTTTCATCTACAAGCAGAATGCAAAGTACGATGATTTTTTCTTCAAGTTGAAGAGCACAGTAAAATCAAATGATGAAATTGTAAAACAAAAAGTATTAAGCAAAGGCAATCCCTCAATTGTAAAATTGATAGCCAAACTAAAACCGGACTCTGCCGCAAACCCCTCACACAATAAACAAATAATTGAAGATGCACTTGTTGAAGAGGTTGCTGCACAGAAAAAAAGAATGCACGCTTTGATATTCATTGTGCAGCTTGCACCGCTGCTCGGTATTCTGGGAACAGTGCTCGGTCTTGCCGAAGCATTTTTGTCGATCGGTGATTTGGGAGGAACGGAAAAGTTTCAGATGCTTTCGCAGGGAATTGGTAAAGCATTAAGCACAACAATTGCAGGACTTGTAATAGCCGCTTACACAATGAGCGGGCATTACTTCATTAAATACAGAACGAGTAAAAGTATTTCAGCACTTTCAAAGCATATTGAAGATTACATACAAACAATCTCCGCAAAAAATGAAAACTGAAATTGAAAAAGAAGACGAAGGTTACTCTTTCAACTTTATGCCTTTGCTGGATGCAATCTTTCTTTTAACGATTTTCTTCATTCTCACAATTACAGTCCAGGAAGAAGAAAAAATTCTCCCGATGAACCTGCCTGTTTCCGATCAACCGGAGATGATGAAGATTGAAAACACACTGATTATTGAAATTCACAAAAGCGGGAGCTTCTACATTAAGAATGAAGTGGTTGAAGAAAGCCAGCTAGAGGAAAGAATAAAAAATATTTTTGCGCAGGGTGGAAAGGAAGTTATACTAGTCAGGTCTGAACAGGGTGCTGACATCCAAAAAGTAATGCGGCTTACCGATATTGCACGAAAGCTGGGAATTGAAAAAATTTCTTTCGCTGTGAAGGAAGTGGAATGAAGCGCTTCTATCTCTTTTCAACCATAATTCATCTGCTGCTGTTTTTGTGGCTTTACTCAACCGACTTCTTCGGGCTTGCCAAACCCGAACCGCCTGAACAGGTTCAAAAAGAAATCACAGAAGAAAAAAAGAAAGAGGAAGAGACAAAATTCAAAGATTTGATAAAGAAACAGATTGAAGAAAAGGAATTAAGAAAAAAGCAGGTAAAAGAATTAATCGAGAAGCACAAGCCCGAGTTGACAGAAAAGCAGGTTGATAATTTCTCCGATGTTGTAACTTCATCGGATCTTGATGAAGAAAAGATAAACGACATCACTCAAAATTATTTCGGACAAGGTGAAAATGATTTGGGCGGTATGCAGAATGAGCTGAAAGAATATTTGAAATCAAATGGGTCTGGAAAAACAGAAGGCGAAAGCGGCAAGACAGGTGAAGAAAAAAGCGGTACAGGTAAAGACGGCAATGTTCAGCTAGATATGAGTTATGAAGGTTCCGAAATCGTTCACGAAACGCCCGACCAGACAGTTCAATCCGACACAAACAAGGAGCTTTTGAACAGGAAGCTGGAAAGATTGAGAGTTGAAGAAGCAATTAACGTTGTTGACGATGCAGCAACTCTTTATCCAAACTTTTCACAGAAGCAAGCAAAGTATGCGATACTTCCCGAGTCGCCGGTAGAATCAGAAGAAAAATTTGAACGAACGCAGGAAACAACATTTAAATCTTTACGAATAGGACTTGCGCCAAGAATGAACAAAGAGTTTGTTCCCGACGGAAACCTCGACGAGTGGGAGCTTTCTCAGCCGATGACTCCCATAAAAGATTATTCCGATCCGGAATTTTCTGCCAAGGTTTATCTTGCGTGGGATTTCGATGAAATATTTGTAGCAGCAGAAGTAACCGATCCATACCCGGTAAGAGAAGATGCCGGTGCATGGTGGACTACAAACTCGCTGGAAGTCTGGTTCGATGCGCTGAACAGGAAAATGCTGAATGATTTCGATGCCGGATGCTTTCAATTCTGGTTTGCGCCTTACCCCCCGTATTTTGGTAAAGCGCTGGGAAGACACAGCTTGTTTGCTAGGGCTACTCCCTTTTATCTGCAAAGGACAGATAAAGGTTACATTGTTGAGGCTGTATTTAAAACCGATGAAGAGCTTAAATACGTTAACGGCTTGCTTGGCAGCACAATCGGTTTTCATTTTTTTGTGAACACAAGCGTTAGGGCAAACGATGGTTTTGAAAAAAGATTATTCTGGATAACCGATAAATACCTGCCGGGCAATGTGCACACTTACACGTGGACGAACCCGAATTCCTGGGGAGATGTTTTGCTAATGGGCTCCTCTGCGGAAATTTATTTAACCGATAAAAACTACACCGAAGTTTACGAGCACTTTGGAATAAACGAGCTTAACAGGATTGTTATACAGGATGCGGACCGCAATCTTGATCCAAATACACGGCAGTATGTTAAAGGTTTTTTAAGAGGAAAGATCTCCGGGGATATGGAAGAAGTTATTTTTGCAGAAACCGAAAACGACTCTTATAAATTTGTTGCGGTAATTTTAAGTGAAAGTTGCGTTGCAAAACAGAACGACGGAATTCTTCAGACACAATCCGGTGAGCCTATAGAAGTTCTTTACTACGACCAGTACTCTCCCGACGGAATTAGCAGACTAGTGAAGAAAGAAATTTATACTTATTACCCTGTTGCGGTTATTGCTGAAGAAGATTGAGTGATTTGTTAATGACAAACTGAAGCGTGAATATTTTTTTCGTAATATCCTTTTCAACTTTTAATTTTGTAAATTCCAATTGTAATTATTCCGGATTATATGGATTCAAAATTTGCAATACGGGCAATAATTCCTTCCATACTTATCTTTGTTGTACTTATTGCTTCTGCAACATTGCTTCATATTTTTCTGCAATCCGTGGGTTATAAATGGATTTTGCGATACCTTGGTATTGCCGGAACTTTTTTAATAATCATTTCCTTCATCTATTCCTTACGTAAAAGAAAAGTTATCAATTTTGGAAAGGCGAAAACCCTGCTGATAGTGCACGAAGCACTTGCCTGGACGGGCTCATTATTAATTCTTGTTCACGCTGGATTTGAATTTGATGCTGTAATTCCGCGTATGGCAGTATTTGCTATGCTGATAGTTGTAGCAAGCGGTATTACGGGAAAGTATTTACTCAGGCAGGCAAGAGAGAGAATAAAAGACAAACGTGCGGAACTGAAACTTAAAAATCTTTCCGATGATGAAATTGAAAAAGAACTTTTTGCTCTTTCATTAATTGCCGACAAAATGCAAATGTGGAGAAGTGTTCACCTGCCCTTAACGGCGTTCTTTGCTGCACTGGCACTTCTTCATATCATTACCACACTTCTTTTCTGGCGCTGGTGAAGAATACTGCATTTATATTGTTTTTGATACTCTTCCTGACCGGACTGGCCGGGTTAATTATTTTCCCCTACTATACTATTAATCCGGGAGTGATGATTGAAGATCACCTGATGCTTAAGAATGACTGTCTTGCATGCCACACTCTTGCTGCCGGTGCACAGACTGAAAAATGTATCAAATGTCATCAGCTTGCGGAGATTGGTATTAAATCAGTTGAAGGAAATGTCAGGGATGCGGCAAATACCAAAAGTAATCTTCTTCACCAGTCTATAATAAACATATATTGCTTTGACTGCCACACCGAACATAGTGGTTTATCGAGAGAGAATGCGACACAAAATTTCAGGCACGATGTTCTTTCATCTGGTCTGCAGAGGGAATGCAGCAAATGTCACACACCGCAAAAACCGTCCGATGAAATACATATTATGATTAGCATAGAATGTTCGGAGTGCCATACTACGCCTGCGTGGAAACCTTCGCACTTTAAACATGAGCTGCTTGGGGAAAGAAAGAACGAATGCCGAAGCTGTCACGAAAACAAGAAACCTGCAGATGCACTGCATAAGGGATTGGGCAGAATAATTCAATGTGCTCAATGCCATACTACCGACAGTTGGAAACCATCTACATTCGATCATACAAAATATTTCAGGTTTGATAATAATCATCCTTCGGATTGCGCAGACTGCCACGATGTGAATAAAACATTTGAGAAGTACACCTGCTATAACTGCCACGAGCACAGACCCGCGAAAATTGAGAAGGAACATCTG
>JAOTUT010000331.1 GCA_029863735.1 Ignavibacteria bacterium | reverse complement strand
CTAATAGAATTAGTGCAGGAATTAGAAAAAAATAAAATCGGTCTTCATAGTCAGTTACTTTTTTTACACCAAATTCTGTTTGCTCAAGTTCTGATAACTCAGTGTAAATTTTATCAAGGTTATCTTCGTAATTCGTCCCGCGGAAATATTCTCCGTTTCCATCGATAGCAACTCTTTTCAAAACTTCTTCGTCGAGCTTTGTAAGTACAGTATTTCCTTCCCTATCTTTTTTAAAACCAACCAATTGGTTTCTGTTGTTGTACACCGGAATAGGAACTCCACCTGCCGATCCCAAACCAATTGTATAAATTTTAATATCTCTCGATACTGCATTCTCAACAGCTTTCTGAACATCACCTTCGTGGTCTTCTCCATCAGTAATGGCTATAATAACTTTCTGTGTGCTAAGTGTATCGAAGGATGCAGTTGCTAAATTTATAGCTGAAGCAATGGTGGTTCCCTGCGATGGAACAGAGTTCACATCAACGGCAGATAGGAAAAGATTTGCAGCAGAATAATCAGTAGTCAACGGAATTTGAACATAAGCTTGTCCTGCAAAAATTATTAATCCAATTCTATCTCCACGAAGCTTATTAATTAGGTTTGAAATCTGATACTTTGCCTTCTCAAGTCTGTTGGGTTTAATATCTTCAGCCATCATAGAATTTGAAACATCAAGTAAAATAAAAACATCGATACCAGTTTGCTTTACTTCCTGCATCTTTGTTCCAACTTGCGGATTAGCCGCAGCAAATACAAGACAAGTCAATGCCAGCAAAATCAGTGCAAATTTTGTCCAGCGTTTTATATTGCTATCAGCTGGAAAAAGAGTTTTATGAAGTTCTATGTCAGCAAAATTCTGTAAAATTTTTTTTCTGTTCATTCCCAGGTACAAGAACACTGCCGCCAGTAATGGGAGCAGGTAAAGTAAATTCAAATATTCAGGATGTGCGAATCTAAACATAGCTCTATGGAAACTTTCTTAATATAGTTCTGGATAATCCAAGTTCAACAATCAATAGCAATAATCCTCCCCATAACCAGCTATGATATTTTTCAGTAGTATTCTTATATGAAGTGATCTCAATTTTTGTTTTTTCAAGCTTATCAATTTTATTATAGATCTCCTCTAAAGCACGATTGTTTGTTGCACGAAAATACTCGCCACCAGTTATATCAGAAATTTTGGTTAGCATCTCTTCATCAATTTCAACTGGAACCATCTGATAACGAGTGCCAAAAGGAGTTTGAACCGGATATGGTGCCTCTCCTCTGGTCCCAACTCCTATAGTATAAATCCGGATTCCAAAAGCTTTTGCAATTTCCGCCGCACTAATAGGATCAACTTCACCTGCGTTGTTCACTCCATCTGTAAGCAAAATAATTATTCTACTTTTTGCATCGCTTTCCTTTAATCGGTTAACTCCGTTTGCAATAGCATTACCGATGGCAGTTCCATCCTCTATCATTCCACTACGAATATCAAGAAGTAAATTTCTTAGTACACTATAATCAATTGTCAATGGACATTGAGTAAAAGCCTCCCTTGAAAAAATAACCAACCCAATTCTATCAGAAGTTCTTCCTTCAACAAAATTATCAATTACATTTTTAGCAGCATCCAGCCTGTTGGGTTTGAAATCCTCCGCAAGCATACTCCCTGAAATGTCGAGAACCATCGCTATATCAATTCCTTCAGTTGTAACATTTTCACCGGATGAAAAACTTTGTGGTCGTGCAAGTGCAATTATCAATAATCCGATTGCTATCAATCTTACTGCAAACGGAATGTGTCTCAAATATTCGCGCAATGTTGAAGGAACATCTTTGAAAATATTTAAAGAAGAATATTTAACGGACGACTGGGTTTTCATTCCTCTGAATAAATACCAGGCAATCATCAATGGAATGATAGCCAGAAAATAAAGAACCCATGGATATGCAAAAGTAATTCCGTCAAACACTTTGCACCTCTTCTTCAACCTGAACTGTTTCCTTTGAAATCGTCTGAGTAACAATTTCTTTTGCTTGTTTCATCATTGTTTCATTAACTGACGGGAGAGGTTGAAACTTTGCAAATTTCACGAGGTCAGCGTTGTTCAGAAATTCATTTGTTATCCCAAATATGCTTTCTGCGGCTGACACTTTCTTCAACTTCTGCATTTGTTCCGATGTTGTCAGTTCGAGTGCGGGCAGATTAAACCGTTCTTCAAAATAGCCTCTGACTATTCCAGTTATTTTTGAATGATATTCTTTTACCATTCCCTTTTGCCAGAGTTTTTCATTCTCTAAGTTGCTCAACGCACTTAATGCTCTTTCGTGTGCCGGAATTCTAATTATCTTTTTCTTAACTGGTTCTTCGGCTTTCTTCTTTTTGTATCTTCGGTATAAATAATATGAAATAGCTAAAATAATTAATACAACAAGAGCAATTAATAAAATGAATTTCCAGTCAATAGGAATTGTTAAAGGATCTTTAACATCTTTTATATCAGACTGCTGTTCAACAGCTATTGTATGAACTGTAAAAGAAACCGGATTTGAAAGCGCTACCCTCTGTTCATCATTGCCTTTTATTTTATAACGTATACTAATCGGGGAAATAGTAACTGAAGCAGAGTCATAATAGGAAATAACGTATCTGTAAGTGTATGACTTAATGTTATCATCTTCTTTAATTACACGCTGAAGTTCATTTATCAATTCAAATTTTTTCAGACTATCTCTTATAAAAGGCGTGGTCATCTCAATATTCTTATCTGCCCTTATTTCCAAAGAATAAGTTATATAGTCACCAACCGTATAATCACTTGAATCAACCGAAGCTAATGCTGAAACAGATTGTGCTGATAAATTAATACTGAGCAGCAGCAGCAAAATAAAATATTTCATTACATTATTTACCATCTTTTCTCACGCATTCTAAAAAAATTAACCAGCGGTGAAATATAGTTTGCCCCTGCCTGTACATAAATGCTATCCAGCCTGCTTGAAATAAAAAGTGATTT
>JAOTUT010000330.1 GCA_029863735.1 Ignavibacteria bacterium | reverse complement strand
GTCCAACCATAGCGATGTCATCTGAATCTAATGATCGTGCAATAGATAGTAAGTCTTCAGTCAAGCCCCCATTTAATAAACATATTTCTTCTGTTACTTCGAACTGCGACTTAAACGCACTACCGATTATGTTAGCAGTTTGTTTTGCACGCTTCAATGGTGAAGTGAGAATAATATCAAAAGTGTCAATAAATTTTTTCCACAATTCGACAGAGCTTTTTATTACCTCAATCCCACTGGCTGTTAATACTCTATCCTCGTGAGGTTTGCCTTCCGATGTTTTTTCTGCTTCGCCGTGTCTGATGAGGTAAATATTCATTCTTTTAAGAAAATATTACTTTCGATAAAATTAACAATCAATTGAAAAGGAATTAATAATATCAGAGAATACTTTTTTGTTTTCCAGATACATTGATTTTGGACATTCGAATAGAAGAAAATATTTTGTATTTCCGCAACTGTGTTCAAAAATCTGAAGATAATTATCTCCATTTTCAAAAACAGCAGAAGCTCTGATGCGATATCGTCCCTTTGTTGTTTCAGTTAGTATATAAGGAGAGTAATTTACGCCATCTTCTCCTCTCGGAATTTCAAGTATTGTAAAACTTGACCGGTTTGATTCGCTAAAATATTTTATTCCCACAAGACTTTGTTTGAGGCGACTATTTTCAATGAACTTGGGAATTTTCTTCCATTGTTGACCGATTGAAAACTTAAATGCATTTGTTGTAGTATCTATTTCGGTTTCAATAAAATCTTCAGTTACCTGAGGTTTAGTTGTTATCCAGATAAAATTATTAATTTCCTCTCTGATATAATTATCAAACAGGTCTACCTTGCTCAAGTATTCTTTTGAATCTGATTTGAAATAAAATGTATCAAGTTTATTGTCAATCCTGCTGCCTATTGGTCCGTTAATTTTGGTTAAGATGTAATCATTTGTAATTGATTCGACCTTTTGGTAAGATAAATCATTGTCTTTAACAAAACGACTCGGTGATCTGTAAACCATTGAGGCGGAATTTCCACCAACTTCATAAATTGAAAGTCGATCAATACTTAAAACATCCTTTGTAAAAAATCGCTCCTGTAGAAAAACAAATTTTCGTATGCCTGCTTCAACCCATTCAGAATTTAAATATCCGTTCAGTGATTTATCAAGAAGATAAAAATTCAGATTGTCATCATAGATTGCGAATACATTCAATCTTGGATCTGAGTACTCTAAAATAACCGAGAAATAAATTTTATCATTCGATTTGAGTTCATCAATAAACAATTGATTGTAATCGCTTTTACCAAAATGCTTGGAAGTCAGCAATCCTTGTAGCTTAGTATTAGCGCCCTCATCACCATCGATTGCTTCATTAATTAAATACTCAAGATCAGATTTATCGATTTGTTTATTATCTGAACCGCAGCCTGCAATGAGCAAAGCAGCAAGTGTTAGAATTGTAAAAAAGAATCTTTGCATTAATAGTCCTCTCTAATCGATTGTAAAAATAAGAATTATTTTTGAAATATTTAGTTGATGGGCTATATTTCTAAAGGTTTTCAATTAAGTATTGTATTAAAATTGAACTATTTCACTTGAATAAAATAATCTCCATCCTCTTTTGCATCATCACTTTTAGCGCCAGCTTGTTTGGACAGATGATTGAAACCCCTTCTCTTGTTCTTTCTGATATCAGTTTTGAAGTAAAAGGATATGGATTTCCTGATAGTCTGAATTCAATTATAATGAAAGCTATCAGCGAAGGTTATTCAGAGGAATTTAATCTGAATCTATCTGAAGGATTATTTGATACATTGCTGACAATTAGTAACTCGGATAATTATCAGCTAATTTTTTCAGAAATTGAGGTAGAAGAAACCTCGGTAAATGTTATCCCCGGAATTCTTAGTATCATTCCACCGCTTCTTGCAATTGCACTCGCATTAATTTTCAGACAGGTTATTATTTCCTTAATTCTCGGAATTTACTCTGGTGCTCTTTTTATTTATGGATTTGATCCGTTGACTGCATTTATAAGATTAGTTGATAAATATGTTATCGAAGCAGTTAGCGATGTATCTCACACACAGATAATTGTTTTCACTCTGCTTTTTGGTGGAGTGATTGGATTGATTTCGCGGAGCGGTGGCACTACTGGTATTGCTAATTCACTTTCAAGATTTGCACGAACGAGAAAATCCGGAATGCTCACAGCGTGGCTTTCAGGATTAATTATTTTCTTTGATGATTATGCAAACGCACTCGTTGTTGGTAACTTGATGCGACCCATAACAGATAAGCAGAAAATCTCCCGCGAAAAACTTTCATTCATTGTTGATGCAACGTCTGCGCCAGTCGCAAGCATTTTTATAGTCAGTTCGTGGATTGGATATGAAGTTGGCTTAATTCAGGAAGGATTAACTACGATTGGCTCTCCACTAAATGCTTACTCAGTTTTTCTTGATACAATTATCTTTCGGTTTTACCCGATTGCTATGCTTTTCTTCGTATTTCTCGTTTCTTTTACGAACAGGGATTTTGGTTCAATGCTGAAAGCTGAGCGAAGAGTGGTTAAAGAAGGAAAAGTTTCTACTTCCTCATTTTCAACAAATGAATTTACAGAGAAGAGTGATCTATTTGGCAATGAAGACAAAGCAAAATGGTATAACGGTATAATCCCAATCGTTGTTTTGGTTTTTGTTACGATCTTTGGATTGATCTTTACTGGGATTGATTCACTCAATGAGCAGGGAATAGATGATTATGGTGTGAGAAGCATAATCAGCAATTCTAATTCCTATCTTGCATTGCTTTGGGGAAGTTTTTCTGCGTGTGTTGTTGCTGCCTTGATGATTATCGCTCAAAGACTTTTAACATTACGGGAGACGGTTGATGCATGGTTCGCTGGTATCCGGTCAATGTTTTTAGCAGTTTTAATTTTAACTCTCGCCTGGAGTATTGGTGCAGTAACAAGTGAAATCCGAACAGCAGACTACATAATCAGTCTTATCAGC
>JAOTUT010000329.1 GCA_029863735.1 Ignavibacteria bacterium | reverse complement strand
AATTTTCATTTCTTTATTTAATAAGAAGATACGTTCCGGTATATCAGGTAGGAAAAGAATATTTGAAGAATTAATATTAAGCAGGCTAACACTTGACGTATCAAAAAAAGTTATCTGGTTTCATTCATCGTCCCTTGGAGAATTTGAGCAGGCAAAACCAATCATTGAAAAGCTAAAAAAGGAAACCGATGTAAAAATTGTTGTAAGCTTTTTCTCACCATCAGGCTATGAAAATTCAAAGAAATATCCTTACGCTGATATAATTACCTACCTGCCATTTGATTCAAAATGGCGCGTAAAAAGATTTATCGAGGTTATCTCGCCGAGTATGGTTGTTTTTATGCGATACGATATTTGGCCGAATTATATCTGGGCTTTGAAGAAAAAGAAAATTCCCTGTTTACTTGTTGATGCCACCATGAAGAAAAACTCTCTTCGGAAGCTGCCGTTGATGAAATCATTCCACAAATACCTCTTCGAGGATTTTACAAAAATTTTAACAGTTTCCGATGGGGATGCTGAAGGTTTTAGAAGTTTTAATTGTAAGAAAGTAAAAATAAAAGTGGTGGGTGACACGAGATTTGATAGAGTTTACAGCAGAAGCCGTGCTTCCAGAGAAAGTAAAATCATCAACAAAGAGGTTTTAGAGGGCAGTAAGATTTTGGTTGCTGGAAGTACCTGGCCGCAGGATGAGGATGTGTTTATTCCTTCATTTCTTAAATTATTAAAATTCGATAAGAGCGCAGTAATGATAATTGCGCCTCACGAACCGACTCTACTTCATCTGGAAAAATTAGAGCATGAATTCGCCGGCCAAGCGTCATTCATAAGACTATCTAACATCAATAATTACACTGATCAGAGAATAATAATTGTAGATTCAATTGGAGTGTTATCAATTCTTTATAGGTATGCTGATGTGGCTTTCATTGGCGGCAGCTTCAAAATTAATGTTCACAATGTTCTTGAAGCGGCAGTTTATGGAGTGCCGGTTTTATTCGGGCCAAAAATTGATAACTCGCAGGAGGCAAAAAAATTAGTGGAAGCCGGTGGAGCAATTATGATCGATGACAAAAAATCATTTTACAGATCTTTGAGGAAATTATTTTCTGACAATGAATTGATGAAAGAATGCGGAAGAAAATCATTCGAGTTTGTTCACAACAATGTCGGAACAACTGATCGGATAATAAAAGAAATTTTTAGCTCCTGATTTCTTTTAGATATACTTTTCACGTAAAACTTTCATATGATGTTTTTCGTGCCCGGCAATCATAAACAGAATTGCTAAAACTGTCAGCGAGGTTTTATCTGCAAAGCCTCGCTTCACCAGCATTTCCGGAGTGAAACTTCGGAACAGTAGAAGATTTGACTCCCTGAGCAATCGAAATTCATAATTCAATTCAAACAATTCGCGCCCGTTAAAATTGCCATCTTTTACGTAATCATTCTGTTCAAAACCCGGCAGGGATTTTTTCTCTCCTCTTGCAATACATAGAGCACGATATGCAAATACTCTTTCGGTATCGAGTAAATGACCAACCATCTCTTTAACAGTCCACTTGCCATCCGCGTAACTGTAATTTCCTTTATGTTCCGAAAATGAGTTCAGAACATCCTGCGTTATTTTGCTTTGATCATTAAGTATCTTTAAGATGTCTTTGCCTTCAACAAGCTTTATATAATTTTCGTAATAGGGTGCGTAATCACCTTGTTCTGGTCTCACTTTTCCTCCCGCTTTTTATCTTTATTTCCAAATTTTTACTTCAAATGCTCCATCAGACGTGGCAACGCCACGCATCATACTTGGAGTATTGAATGTGAGTTCATAATTATAATTTTTATCAACTGAAATAATTCCCCCTGAACCATCCGGTAAAATTTTATATATGACTTCGTCGGTTGCCTGCTTCAAAGAATATCCTTTAAATTCCATCAATGCTGAAATTTGATATGCCACTGTATTTTTTATAAACAACTCTCCATGCCCTGTTGCCGAAATTCCGCAGGTTTTATTATTGGCATAAGTGCCGGCATTTATCAATGGGGAATCACCAACTCTGCCGGGCATTTTTCCTGTCATTCCACCGGTCGAAGTTCCGGCAGCAATATTTCCAAATTGATCAATTGCTACGCATCCTACTGTTCCCCTAATATTTTCCATCATTCTTTCAAGCTCTTCAAATCTTTCATAAACAAAAAAATACGAAGGATCAACAATCTCAACTCCAAACTCAATTCCAAGCCCGTCAGCTCCCTTTCCGGCAAATAAAACGTGAGGAGTTTTTTCCATTACTAATCTTGCTAATGAAATTGGATTTTTAATGATAGTCACTCCTGCTACAGCACCGGAAGATAAATCCCTTCCGTCCATAATTGATGCGTCTAATTCGTTCTTTCCTTCAGAAGTAAAAACGGCACCTCTTCCTGCATTGAACAACGAATCATCTTCCAGATATCTTACTACTTGTTCAACTGCATCAAGACTACTACCGCCACTTGCAAGAATTTCTTTGCCAATATTTAGCGCATTTGTAAGAGAATTCAGATAAGCTTGCTTTGAAGATTCCTCCATATTTGGATTCATTGATCCTGCACCACCGTGGATTACTATTGTATATTTTTCACTCAGTTCCTGGGAATAAATATTTTCAACAAAAATGAGTAAAAAAATAAGTGAGAGCTGGATAAATTTTAGGAAGATTTTCATAAAAATTTCTTTTAAGTTATAATTAAGGAGAACTTTAAAAAATTTACATGAACAACATAATAATCTTTCCGGTAATTTTCTTTTTTCTACATACTTCACCTGCATTGCAAGTTGATTCAATAGATTGGGAGTGCTGTGGGTTTTCAAAGGATGCTGAAAATATTTTCTATGATGATGACTCCTTAAAAACTATCTATCTGATAAAACAAAGATGGCATACTGCAGTTGTTTTTAATACAGCAGAAGTAGATTCAATGATATTACCTGAAGTAAAATATTTTACGAAAGCTGAAATGATTG
>JAOTUT010000328.1 GCA_029863735.1 Ignavibacteria bacterium | reverse complement strand
CTTCACTAATTACTTCGGTATCAATACCCTCGACAACTGCTGATAAAACAAATTCTTTTACATCAATGATAAGATCATCCTTCGTGGGTTCTTCTGTTTTAACTATTTCATTATCCTTTAAATGTTTATTGCCCAGAGGTAAATCAACTGTAAATTCAGTCCATTCACCAAATTTACTATCAACCGAAATTGTTCCGTGATGAAGTTCTACCAGTTCTTTTGTTAATGCCAATCCGATTCCTGTTCCTTCGTGCTCTCTTGTATGTGAACTGTCCACCTGGTAAAATCTGTCAAAAAGTTTTGGCAGCTCTTCTTTTGCTATTCCCCGCCCTGTGTCTCTTACCTTAATTCTAACTGCATTAACATCACTATCATTTATTGTTACGGTGATCTGTCCACCGTCCTTAGTAAACTTAAATGCATTTGAAAGTAGGTTAGTCATTGTCTTTGTCATCTTCTCTTTGTCAAAGTACAACTCAATTTGTTCTTTATCAGGAATCACTCTAAGTGTTATATCTTTCCTTTCTGCAACTGATTCAAACGACATAGTTATTCCTTTTATAAAGGATACTATGTTATCCTTTGATGCTTTTAGTTCCAGTTTGCCTGCTTCGAGTTTTGAGAGATCGAGAAGCTGATTGATAAGAACCAACAAATGGTTTGCATTTCTCTTTATTGCTCCTGCTTGTTTTGTAGCATTTTCACTCGGTGCTTCAGTTATTATATTTTCACTTGGTCCTAAAATTAATGTAAGCGGTGTGCGGAACTCGTGAGAGATATTAGCAAAAAATCGTGACTTCATTTTGTCAATTTCTTCCAATTTCTCGGTGTGCTCGTGCTCTAACTCTAACTGTTTTTTTAATCTCTGGCGGTTCAAATAAAATCTAGTTACACCGGTAAACAAAGAGACAATAAACATAACATACAGTATGTAAGCCCACCAGGTTGCCCAGAATGGCGGCGGGATAATTATCCTTAATGATGCACCTTCTTCATTCCAGACTCCATCCCTGTTAGAAGCTGTAACCCTAAAAACATATTCGCCGGCATGTAAATTTGTGTATGTTGCATTTCTCTGAGTACCTGCATCAACCCAATTATCATCAAAGTTTTCCAACATATACTTGTATTGGTTCTTTGCCGGTTCTCCCAAGTGCAAACCAACGTAATCAAAACGGAGATGGTTTTCATCGTATGAAATATTTAACTCATCCATCTCAGAGATAAATCCACCATACTCTATTTTCTCTCCTGGTCTGTTGAAGAGCGAAACATTGCTGATAACTACCTTTGGAGGTACCGGATCATCTTTTATGCTATCAGGATGAAATATTATAAATCCATCGGAGGTACCAAAAAGCATCTCTCCGGTTGAGGTTTTACAGGCACTATTTTTCAAATGTCTGTTGCCTATAAAACTATCAGAATTAAGATAGTTTTTGATGTTATGAGTTTTAGGATTAAATCTTGATATTCCTTTTTCGCTGCTGATCCATAGATTGCCGGAATTGTCTTCCAGAATCGCTCTAACATAGTTGTTGGCCAGCCCATCCTTTTCGGTAATTTTATAGATAAAAATCCCTTTGTCCCTGTCAAAGAGTTGAATCCCGCTGTGGTAAGTACCTATCCAAAAATTTCCTTTACGATCTTCATAGATTGTCGTGACTGTACCAGCAACGAACTCTCTCTTTATATCAAATAATTTGAAGGATTCATTAATTCGATCAAAACTGTTAAGTCCTCCGCTATTAGTACCGATCCATAACTTTCCATTTCGATTCTCATAAATACAGTTGACTTGGTCACTAATCAGACTTTGGGAATTATTTGGATCGTGCGTATAGTTCTTGAATTTCCCTGTCTTCTTATTGAACCTGTTCAAACCACCGAGCCGGGTTCCTATCCAAAGAAAATCATTTTTGTCAGGCAAAATAAATCGAACATCGTTATTGCTAATAGATGTAGAATCGTTTGCATCATTTGAGTAAAAATGAAACGAACCATTCACGGTATCGAATTTACCCAAACCATTTGTAAAGGTACCGAACCAAATTACACCGGATTTATCATTATAGATATGCGTGACTGTATTGCTTTTAGCCTTTATGTTGTACTGGTATTTCTTAAATTCATTTGTGAAGCGATTAAAACTATTTAGGCCGTCGTCAGTACCGAACCAAATAATTTCATTCTGGTCTTCTACAATTGTATAGACTGTGTTAAATCGTTTACCATCATTAGTATTGAAACTAACGCGTTCAAACTTTTGTTTACTTCTATCCCATTTATTTAATCCAGCCCAACCGGTACCAGCCCAAATAATCCCTGACCGGTCTATATACACAGACCATATTGTGCTTGCACTAAGACTAGTCTGTTTATCGGGACCAGATTTGTAGATTTTGAAATGCTCATTCTGCGGATCAAAGCAAAACAACCCGGGATTATTGTTCAAAGAATACCAGATGAAACTGTTATCATCTTCAACCAAATTTCCCCAATCATTTTCAACGTTATATCCGAAATCTGGAAACGGCTTATAAATCTCCAGTGTATTCTTCAGAGAATTGAATTTGGCCAATCCTCTTGAATGCCCGATCCAGATTTTTCCGTCAACTGCTTGACAGAATGATTGTATTTCACCCAAATCAAGTTTTAACTCCGAAATTCTGTTTTTATCTGTAAGTATCTGTTTCTCTTTATCAAAAATCAAAATTTTGTTATCACTGCCCACATATAGATTTCCTGTCAATCGGTCTTCTAAAATAGTCTCTACTTTATAATTCAGAAGTGCGGACTTTAATGAGTCCTGATAGTAAATGCGTCTGAAGTTTTTAGTTTGCCTATTGAATAAGTTCAACCCTTCATTAGTCCCAATCAGAATGTTGTCCTTATTAACTTCGTATATAGTGTTAACCCAATTTGAATTTATGCTTGTAGAATCATCAGGCTTATTCATATAATGTATAAATGTCTCCGTCTTCCTGTCGAAACGATTCAGACCCTCTTCTCGTGTCCCAATCCACAGAGTTCCGGATTTAT